>JASHXX010000140.1 GCA_030043335.1 Xanthobacteraceae bacterium | reverse complement strand
GTGGTCGTTGGCCGGGTAGGACGTCGACTGGATCACGAACACGTCGGCGCCGCGCACGTTCTCCTGGATCTCGACGAAGATCTCCATGTCGGCGAAGCGGCGAACCACGGCTTTGGTCAGGGGGATGCCGATATAGGTGCCGATCCCCTGCGCCAGCGTGGGGTTGGAATTGCCGGCGACGAGCTTAATTGCTCCGTTATTGCCCGCCATCCCACTCTCCTGCGCGCCTTGGCGCTGAGAGCATGATCCCCGAAAGGTAGAGGAGATCAGCTCGACAAAAGCAGGGACCTGATACAAGCCGCTTGTTGGGCTGGCAACATGAATCCGGGCTTGGCCCCGCAGGTTTTCCCCTGCAATCCCAATGGATTCGGAAGCGCCACCGGCGAATGGCGGATAGCGGCTAGGGCGTGACGTTAACCCTATTCGCCGCCTCGCCGTCGGCCGCTCGCTGCGCTAGACGAGCGCGATCGCGTTGACCTGGCGGCCGTAGTCCGCTTCGGCACGGTGGGTCGCGCGACGGAAGCTGAAGAAGCGCCCCGGGTCGGCATAGGTGCACAGATCAAGGTCCTCGACGTGCCGGATGCCGGCTCGCTTGAGACGCGCAACGATATAGCCGGCGAGATCGAACCGGGCGTGGCCGGAGCGCGCGGCAGGGATGAAGAAGCGCGCATTGGCGGGATCCTCGGCAGCAAAGCCCGCGATCAGATCGGGCCCGACCTCGTAGTTCGGTTGTCGGATCATCGGGCCGAGCGCGGCGCGGATTTCCGTGCGCTCGGCACCGAGCCGCTCCATCGCCTCGACCGTCGCCTCGGCGACGCCGGCGAGCGCTCCGCGCCAGCCGGCATGCGCCGCGCCGATGACGCCGGCCCGCGGCTCGGCCAACAGGATCGGCCCGCAATCGGCCGTGGTCACGCCGACCGCAAGCGCGCGCGTGCGCGTGACGATGGCATCGGCGCGTGGCCGACTTTCCACGGTCCATGGCGTCTCCGCAACGACAACCTGCGGCGAGTGGACCTGATAGGCGGTCAGCAAGCGCGAAGGCCCAACCGCGAGCGCCGCCGCCATGCGGGCGCGATTGTCGGCGACATGTGCAGGGCTGTCGCGCGAGCCAATGCCGCCATTAAGGCTCGCATAGAGGCCGGTCGACGCGCCGCCCCGCCGCGTGAAGAAGGCGTGGCGGATGCCGTCAAGCGCGAGCATGTCCGCTTCGATCGTCGCGGCTTCGATCATCGTCATGCCAGCGCCACGAATCCGGGAAGCGGGTCGAGCTTGCGGTCGGCGATAGCGAGCGCCTTGAACAATTCGCCCATGCCGCGCTTTCCAGGCGCGGTCAGGCGCGCCAGTGCGAGTTCGATCTCGGCCGCCGCTTCGCTCGTCGCTCGCGCCTTCAGCCGCGCCGCCCGTTCGTTGATGCCGAGATTGAACAGGAGGTCACGCAGCGGCAACGGGCCATGGCACCGCGCCCCGATCGATTCCGCGCTGAGCGCCAGCGCCTCAAAGTCGACATGCGCGGTGAGATCGGCCTGTCCGGGCGCCGCCAAGGGATCAGCGAAGGCGTGATCGGCGACCGCCTGCAGCGTGTCGCCCAGTCCGCTTTTGCTGTGGCCGTAGTCGATGATCAAAGCGGCTCCGCCGGTGCGCGCCCGCTGTCCGAGCTCGAGCCCGATCGAGTCGGGGCGCCATTCGAAGATCGCATCTTCCGGCGCCTGCCGCACCGCCGGCGGCAGCGTTGCCTCGAACTGGCGCCACGGATCGCGCCCGACCCCGAACGTCAGTTTATCGCCGACGCCGATGCCGACGACGCGCTGGTGCCAGCCGTCGTTGCGCTTGACTGCCTGATGCACCGGCAGCGTATCGATGAACTCGTTGGCGAGGATGATGCTTGGGCCGCCGGGCACGTCGGCAAGTGCGGCGTGCCACGCGATCTGCAGGCCGAAGGCTTGCAGCCGCTGCCGCTGCAGTTCTTGTAATCTCGGGCTCACTTCGATCAGGTGCAGCACGACGGCGTCGTGAAAATCCTTGACCACGCGCGCTGCGCGCAGCGCGTCGGCCATCATGGTCCCGCGCCCAGGGCCGAGCTCGACGATGCGCACATTGGCCGGCGCGCCCATCTGCCGCCAGACCGCGGCCATCCATACGCCGATCAGCTCGCCGAACATCTGGCTCACTTCCGGCGCTGTGATGAAATCGCCGCCGGCGCCAAGCGGGTCGCGGGTAACGTAGTAGCCGTACTGCGGATCGGTGAGGCACAGCCGCATGTATTCGGCAACGGGCATCTGC
The DNA here is from genome assembly GCA_030043335.1 of Xanthobacteraceae bacterium. Taxonomy (GTDB): domain Bacteria; phylum Pseudomonadota; class Alphaproteobacteria; order Rhizobiales; family Xanthobacteraceae; genus BOG-931. Next base: position 2,232 of record JASHXX010000140.1, on the reverse strand, counting down.
CCGGCGGCGGCGATCAAGCGACGGATTTCACTCTCGAGCGGCGAGCGTTCGTCGTCAGCCATCTTTGCCGATCGGTGGGCGGGCGAGCGCATAGGCGATGAACCCGAATCCGGCCAACGTGAGCGGGATGCAGAGCAGCATGCCCATAGTCAGCCCGCCCCAGAGAAAGCCGAGCTGCGCGTCCGGCTCGCGGAACAATTCGCAGAAGATGCGGGCGGCGGCATAGCCGAGCGCGAACGCTCCGGTGACGAGGCCCGGCCGCTTGAGCGCGCCGAAGCGGACCAGCACGCCGAGGATGAAGAGAAGCACCAGGCCTTCGAGTCCGGCTTCGTAGAGCTGGCTGGGATGGCGGGGCAAAGGTCCGGCGTTCGGAAAGATCATCGCCCATGGCACGTCCGTTGGCCGGCCCCACAATTCGCCATTGATGAAATTGGCGAGCCGGCCGAACAAGAGACCGAGCGGGGCCACCGCCGTGGTGACGTCGCCGAGCGACAGGGCCGGGATGCTGCGGCGCCAGCCGAACAGCAGGACGGCTATGACGCAGCCGGCAAAGCCGCCGTGAAACGACATGCCGCCCTTCCACAGCTCGAAAATCTCCGGCGGGTTGGCGGCGAAATGCTGGAAATTGTAGAACAGGACGTAGCCGATGCGGCCGCCGAGAATGATCCCGAGGGTGACCCAGATGATGAAGTCGTCGAAATCGACGACGGTGAGCGGCGCCGGTCCGCCCCAAAATCGTGGCGAGGCGATGATCGCTCGCGCATAGAACCAGCCGGCAATGATGCCGACGATATAAGCGAGCGCGTACCAGCGCACCGCGAGCGGCCCGATGTGAACCAGCACCGGGTCGACGTGCGGAAATGGAATGACCGGCAGCAACAGTGGGACGGGCATCGTCGACTTCCAGACGGGCGCCGGGCCTCGTATCCGGGATTGAGACCGACGTGAGGCGGCTGCTTTGCGGCAGCCAATTACCCTTGCGGCCGCGCCGCACCATCGCCATTGTCAGCAAGCATAGCAAGCGGGCTTGGCGGGGAGCATCCGCCGATCGGGTTCGGAGGCGGTCATGGTGCAGACGACGAACCGGTTCTTCGACGATGTGGCGCGGCTGATGAACGACGCGGCCGGCGTGGCGCAAGGGGTACGGCGCGAATTCGAGACGCTGTTCCGCAGCCAGGCGGAACGGATCCTGCGCGACCTCGATGTGGTCCAGCGCGAAGAGTTCGAGGCGGTTAAGGACATGGCCCGGCTCGCCCGCGAGGAGAATGAGGCGCTCAAGGCGCGCATCGCGGCGCTGGAAGCGGCACTGGCCAAATCGACCGCTTCAGGCGATGGGTCCGAAACCACGAGTCCGTTCGCCTGAACGCCGCGACTCTCGGAGGCGACATGCCTCACGCCCGTGGCGGCTTGGTTTCTTGTTTTTCAAGGACCGCGCCGTTATAGAAGGCGCGGCCGCGGCTCCAGCACCCCTGGAGGCTGCCGCGGAATGGCCTTTGCGGGACAGCACTTAACGGGAAAGCGCTCAGCACCAAGGCGCTGAGGACAAGGACGACATCATGGCGACCGTCAATCTGATCAAGGCGGCCGCGCGTTCACGGGCCGGCAAGGGGGCCGCCCGGGCAGAGCGCCGCGCCGGCCGCGTACCCGGTATAATCTACGGCGACGGCAAGCCGCCGATGCCGATCTCGCTGGACTATGCCGATTTGCGCCAGCGCATTTATGCCGGGCATTTTCTGACCACCATTCATGACGTCGAGGTCGACGGCGTGAAGCACCGCGTCATCCCACGCGACTTCCAGCTCGACGCGATGCGCGATCTGCCGCTGCATGTCGACTTCATGCGGCTCGGCGAGAACGCGACGATCCGCGTCAACATCCCGATCCATGTCAAGAACGCCGATCAGTCGCCGGGCGTCAAGCGCGGCGGCACGGTGTCGATCGTGACCCACGCGCTCGAAGTACGCTGCCGGGCGGACGCCATTCCGAAGGCCGTCGAGGTCGACGTCAGCAGCCTCGAAATCAACTATTCGAAGCACTTGAGCGACATCACGCTGCCGGAGGGCGTGCGCGTCGTCACCGGCCGCGACATCACGCTTGTGACCGTCGTGCCGCCGTCGGGCTACGCGGAAGAGATGAAGGCGGCGGCGGAAGCTGCGGCTGCTGCCGCTGCGGCGGCCGCTGCGGCTGCAGCCGCTGGAACGCCGGCCGAGGGCGCCGCGGCCCCTGGTGCGG
>JASHXX010000139.1 GCA_030043335.1 Xanthobacteraceae bacterium | reverse complement strand
CGGAGGGGACATTCCAGTACCGCTCTGCGCACGGCTCGGCGATGCTCGCGCCGAGCGCGCTCCTTCTCGGCAACGCCCATCACTGCTTCGAATGCGGCCATGAGCACGGCGTGGGCGACCGTTGCCTGTCCTTTCAGTTCACCGCGGAATTCTTGGAGAGCGTCGCCGCCGAAATTCCCGGCGTGCGGAAGATCGCCTTCACCGTTCCGTGCCTGCCACCGCAACCGGCGCTGCTGCCGCTGCTCGCCGCCGCCGAAGCCGCGCGCGAGCGCAGCGAAGCGGCCGCGTTCGAAGAAGTGGCGCTGCGTCTTGCCGGGGCGGTCTGCGCCACGCTGAGCGCGACCGGAGGGCGCCAACGTGCTCCTACGCGGCGCGACGAGCGCCGGATCGCGGCGGCGCTAAGGCTGATCGCGGCGCAGGCCGACGAGCCATTGTCGCTTGCCGGACTCGCCTCCGCGGCGGCGATGAGTCGCTATCATTTCCTGCGTACCTTCCGCGCGGTCGTGGGCATGACGCCGCACCAATACATCCTACACACGCGGTTGCTTCGCGCCGCCGTGCGGCTGCGGCGCACGCACGAGGCGATCTCGGCGATCGCGTTCGCTGCCGGCTTCAACGATCTTTCGACGTTCAACCGCCGCTTCGCCCGCATCATCGGGCGAAGCCCGAGCGCCTACCGCGCCGGCTAGAGCATGATCCGGAAAAAGCCTGCCCCCGGACACGATCCGGGGGTGGGAGCCGGTTTTCCGAAAAGATCTCCGCTAAAGAGTTAGAGCGGCTCAGTCGCCGAGCGCGCGCACTAGCACGTCGGCGGTCTCGAGCGGCGAGAAATTCTGCTGCCCGGTCACCAGGTTGCCGTCGCGCACCGCAAAGCCGCGCCACAGTCCGGCCTGCATGTAATTGGCGCCGATCTTTTTCAGCTCGTCCTCGATCCGCCACGGCATCACGTGCTTGTCGCGCGACAGCAGGTTCATCGTCCACACCGCGTTGTCGGCATAGTCCTCCTCGACATTGGCAAAGCCGGTGACCGACTTGCCTTTGGCGAGGTACTCGCCGTTGCTCAGCCGCGCGAAACGCAGCACGGCGACGCCGTGGCACAACGCGCACGCGACCTTGCCAGCCTCGTAGAACTCGACGAACTTGTGGTGCAGATCGGTCGCGCTCTCGAAGGTGAACATCGGGCCCTGGCCAACGTCGATCGCGGAGACCTTGCCCGTGTTCTCGATCAACGCGGTGAGCTTCGGCGTCGAAATGAAGCCGAGGCTGACAATGTCGTTGTCGGAATAACCGCTGGGGTCGCGCGGATCGCTCATCGCGTCGGCTTCGCATTTGCCGCCATCGGGGCTGAAAATGTCGACGCCATAGCCCTTCTCATTGAGGAAAAAGTAGGGGTGCGAAAGCTCGCTCCACCAGAAGCCCACCGGCCATCCCGTGGTCGTCGACAGCGCCGGGTTCGACAACACCATGGCGACGCGCTTGGTCTTTTTCGCATTGACGACGTTCGGATCCTTCAAGCTCATCGACTTGCCCTGTTACTTTTACGACTGACCGGCGAGAGTGACGGCTACTGCATGAACCAGCCGTGGCTCACTACGATCGATTGTCCGGTGAGCGCATTCGAAGGAAAGGCCGCCAGGAACAGCGCGGTCTGCGCCACGTCATCGACGGTGGTGAATTCGCTGTCGACCGTTTCCTTGAGCATGACGTTCTTGATCACCTCCTGCTCGGAGATGCCGAGCTCCTTTGCCTGCTCGGGAATCTGCTTGTCGACCAGCGGCGTGCGCACGAAGCCGGGACAGATGACATTGGCGCGCACGCCGTGCGCGGCGCCCTCCTTGGCCACCACCTTGGCGAGGCCGATGAGGCCGTGCTTGGCGGTGACGTAAGGCGCCTTCAGCACCGAGGCCTCCTTGGAGTGCACCGAGCCCATATAGATGATGCAGCCGCCCTTGCCGTGCTTGTACATCTCGCGCAGCGCCGCCCGCGTGGTGAGGAAGGCGCCGTCGAGATGGATCGAGATCAGCTGCTTCCATTTGCCGAACTCGAATTGGTCGATCGGCGCCACGGTCTGAATGCCGGCGTTGGAGATCAGAATGTCGACTTGGCCGAACGCCTCGATCGTCTTGGCGACGCAGGCTTCGGTCTGCGCTTCGCTGGTGACGTCGACGCCGACGCCGATCGCCCGCTTCGCGCCGCCAAGCTCGGCGGCGACCGCGTCGGCGCCTCTCTGATTTAGGTCGGCGATCACCACCTTGGCGCCTTCGCGGGCGAACAGGGCGGCGATTTCCTTGCCGATGCCGCTCGCCGCTCCGGTGACGATGGCAACTTTGTTGTCGAGGCGCATGTTGTTCTCCGCGTTTGCTCCAACTCGCTGCTGGAGCACGGTCTCCGAAAAATCGGTTTCAACTCCCGGATCACGTCCGGGGCAAGCTCTTCCAGAACGTGCTTTCAGCGCAGATAATCGTAGACGACCTTGCCGAGGCCGAGCGTCAGATCGGCGAGGATGTGCGTCGCCGAGAGGATCTCCAGCACCGGCAGTTCGGCAACCGGCGCCAGCGCGTGGTCGTGCAGATCGAGCGCGCCCGGACCGGTCCAGGCACCTTTGAGATCGATGTCCTCGAGGTAATATTCGACCAGCTCGCAGATCCGGGGCGTGCCGTCGACGTGCGGGATGATCTTGAGGAGGAAATTCGGCGCTTCGAGCGAAGCCTTCACCGTCGCGAGGTCGACCGTCTTGTGCTTGTAGCCCATGGTGCCGGTGGTGACGCGAACCGGACCATAGTCAAGCGTGCCGACCAGCGTGTCGATCTCGGCGCGCAGGCTCGGGCTCGCCAGTTTCTTGGGGAAGCCCCACAGTTCGCGCCCGCCGGCGATCGGCGGATCGTCGTTCAAAAACATGCAATGGCTGTAGCCGCCCTTGCGTCCGCGAAACGAGACCGGGACCACCTGGCCGGTCTCGGTGTAGTCGCCGAAGCCGGTCGAATCCGGCATGCGGATGAACTCGTACTTGACCACCGGCTCCTCTACCTGCAGCGGCTCGGGCACGAGCGCCCGCAGCCTATCGGCGTCGGTGCGGTAGGCGATGATGAGATATTCGCGGTTGATGAACCGGTAGGGCCCGGGCGGAAAGGCGGGGCTGGTGAGCGGCACGGCAAAGGCGCGCTCGCGCGTCGCTGACCGCATTGCGCCGCGGCCTATTCGTGCTCGGCTACGTCGAAGGTGAACACGCCGTCGGCGGCGCGCGGGCGTTCGAGCACTTCCGGATGCCTCAGCGTACGCTGCGTGTCGTTCCAGCCGGCGCGCCAATGGTCTTCCATGCTCTCGCGGGAGAATTCGTAATCCTTCGAGTCGCCTTCGTATTCCTTGGCGCGGTAGATGAGCTGAATCAGATTCCAGACCTTGCGCTCGGAGAAGCGCCGCAATACCGCGACCTCCGGCGTCTCCGCCAGCTGCGCCGGCAATTTCTTGAGCAGCGAGGAGATCGAGTTGCGCAGGCACTGCATCTCGGTGAAGCGGTTGGAGGCGGCGCGGGTGCGGCTCGAGTAGACGATCTCCTTCTGCCGCGTGCCCACTTCGGCCATGTTGCGCGGGAACTTGCCGCGTGACGACCACAGATCGACCTGGAACGCGAGCGTGTCGCGTTGTGGATGCGACTCCACCACCCAGCGCAGCGGAGTGTTGGACACGAGGCCGCCGTCCCAATAGTGCTCGCCTTCGATCTCGACGGCGGGAAACCCGGGCGGCAGCGCGCCGCTCGCCATGATGTGGTCCGGCCCGATGCGCTGCTTGGTCGTGTCGAAATAGGCGAAATTGCCGGTGCGCACGTTGACGGCGCCGACGCTCAGCCGGAGCGAGTCCCGCTCGCCATTGATGCGGTCGAAGTCGATCAGCCGTTCCAGCGTGGCGCGAAGCTCTTTGGTGTCGTAATAACTGGTCGCGCCGATCGAGCCCTCGGGCCAGAGCCACGGCGTCACTGCTCGGGGCGCGAAGAAGCCGGGGGCGCCGGAAATAAGCGCGCGGCCGGCGGCCCATTGATTGAGAACGGTGCGGGCGGCGTCGCTTTTCAACACCGGCGTCAAGTCGGCGGCGGAGGCCCAGAATCCCGTCGTCGTCGCCGGCCACGGCAGCTCCGAACCGGTCACGAGTTGCCAGAATTCCCGCAGCTTGCCGACGCGCGCTTGCGGCGGATTGCCGGCGATGATCGCGGCGTTGATGGCGCCGATCGAGATGCCGGCGACCCAATCCGGTTCGATGCCGGCCTCGGCGAGCGCTTGATAGA
>JASHXX010000138.1 GCA_030043335.1 Xanthobacteraceae bacterium | reverse complement strand
AGGAATTTGAGCCGCGCCGGGGTCGCGTAAAAGAGATCACGCACCTCGACGCGCGTGCCTTCGCTAAGTGCGGCGGGCTTCGGCTCCGATTTTGCGCCGGCATCGACCTCGATTGACCAGGCGTGCGGCTCGCCCTTGTGACGCGTCGCGATCGCAAGCCGCGCAACGGCGCCGATCGAGGGCAAAGCCTCGCCGCGAAAGCCGAGCGTGTCGATGGCAACGAGATCGTCGTCCCGAAGCTTCGAGGTGGCGTGGCGCTCGACCGCCAGCGCCAGATCGGCTCGACTCATGCCTTCGCCATCGTCGGTGACGCGAATAAGCCGCCGGCCGCCGCCGTCGGTGAGCACATCGATGCGGCTTGCGCCGGCGTCGAGCGCGTTTTCCACGAGCTCCTTGACCACGCTCGCCGGACGCTCGACCACCTCGCCGGCGGCGATGCGATTGACGACGGCTTCGGAAAGCTGGCGGACCGGCATGGACGACTCGCTCGGCTATGACCGTAGCCCGGATCGAGCATGAACAAAATCCGGGCCGCGCAGCGAAAAAGTCAATCGAACGCCGGGCCGGCGCGGCGCAGCCGCTTGATGCCGGCGCGACGTTTCTTGCCCTCGATCCGGCGCTCGCGCGAAGCCTTGGTCGGCTTGGTCGGCCGGCGCTTGAGCGGCGCGACCGCGGCGCGGCGAATGAGGTCGAGGAGCCGCTCGAGCGCGTCCTCGCGGTTGCGGGCCTGGGTGCGGTGACGCTGGGCGATGATGACCAGAACGCCGTCGCGGGTGAGCCGCGCGCCGGCGAGCCGCTCGAGCCGCGCGCGCACCTCGGCCGGCAATGACGGCGAGCGGCGCACGTCGAAGCGAAGCTGTACCGCGGTCGCGAGCTTGTTGACGTTCTGCCCGCCCGGACCCGAGGCGCGCACGAAGCTTTCCTCGATCTCGCGCTCCTCGATGCTGATCTGGGCGTTGACGCGGATCATGCGCGGCAAGCCTAACCCGGATCGGCCGCCGGCGAAATCGCGGGCCGCCGCCGAATCATCCCCGCATTCGCTTCGCCCCATGCCGGCTTGCTAGTCGGCGCTCGATGCTATCCCCTCCGGTCGGCCGACCACGGTGACCAGGAGGCCACCGTCGAGCAAGCGTTTGGCGACGCGTCGCGCGTCTTCGAGCGTGACCGCATCGATCAGCGCCGGGCGGCGGGCGAAATAGTCCATGCCGATGTCGTCGAGCTGCAGCTGCACCAACAGCGCGGCGATCTTCACCGAGCTGTCGAGATTGAGCGCGAACGAGCCGTTGAGATAGGCCTTGGCCTTGGCGATCTCCGCCTCGGTCGGGCCCTCCTCGGCGAGGCGATGGATCTCCTTTTCGATCACGTCGAGGGTCTCGCCGGCGCGGTCGGCGCGGGTCGCGGTGCCGCCGAGGAACAACGCCGAGTGATTGAGCCAAACCAGGGAGTCGTAGACCGTGTAGGCGAGCCCGCGTTTCTCGCGTACCTCCTGATAGAGCCGCGAGGAGAACGCGCCGCCGCCGAGAATGTGATTGACGATATAGGCGGCGATGAAATCCGGATCCTTGCGCGCGATCCCGGCGCCGCCGAACGTCACCACCGCCTGCGGCACGTCGAGCTTGATGACGACGCGTTGGCCGAGGCCGCGCGGCGGCACCGTTGCGACCGGATTGAGCTCCGCCTTCGCCGGCAGCGCGCCGAACACGCGGTCGAGCATCGCCTTCACCGCCTCGGCATCGATGTCGCCGACCACGGCGACCTTGAGATTGTCCCGCGCCAGGACCCGCCGCGCGTAGGTTCTAAGATCGTCGCTGGTGATCATCGGCAGCGATTCGAGCGTGCCGTTCACCGGGCGGCCATAGGGATGATCGGCGAACGCGGTCTGCCACCAGCGCAGCCGCGCCATTTCGTTCGGGTTCATCGCGCCGCGCCGCACCAGCGACTGGACCTGTCCGCGAATGATCTCGACCGCCGCCGGGTCGAACCGCGGCGCGGTGAGCGAGAGCCGCAGATCCTCGAACGCCTCGTCGCGGTTCTCGCTCAGCGTGCGCAGCGAGCCGTGAACGGCGTCGCGCTCGGCCTCGAAATTGAGCTCGACGGCCTTGCGGTCGAGCCGCTCGTGAAACGCCTTGGAGTCGAGATCGCCCGCGCCTTCGTCGAGGAGCGAAGCGACCATCACGGCCGTTCCCGCCTTGCCGGGCGGATCCTGGATGGCGCCGCCGACGAAAGCGAATTCGACGGCAATGAGCGGGACCGCCGATTCGCGCACCAGCCAGGCCTCGATGCCGCCGGGACTGATCACGCGCTCGATCGTGGTGGCGCTGGCGGGCGCCGCCGGCACGAGCACGGCGGCGATCGCGGCCGCGATCCAAGTCAGGAGGCGAAAGGGCTTTGGGCGCGCGGTCGCGTTCACGAGTGCTTCTCCTCGGGCTTGAGGCTGTTGACGAGATAGCCGGTCACCGAGGTCCGGCGGTCAAGCCAGGTTCGCGCCGCCATCCGTACGGCGTCTGCGGTCACGGCGCGGATCGCGGCCGGCCAGGCTTCGACCATCTCGACGGTCTGCCCGGTCGCGAGCGCGCTGCCGTACCACTGTGCCAGCGTGGCCTGATTGTCCTGGGCGTAGACCGCGTCGGCGATGAGTCGGCTCTTGGCGCTTTCAAGCTCTTGCGCGGTAATGCCGTGCTCGATGACGTCGGCGAGAACGGCGTCGATCGCCGCCTCCACCTCATGCAGCGTCCGGCCGGATTTCGGCGAGCTAAAGACGCCGAACCGCGCATAGTCGAGCGCCGTCCCCGAATAATTGGCGCCGGCGTTGATCGCGATGCCCTGATCGACGACCAGCGCGCGATAGAGCCGGCCGCTCTCGCCGGACCCTAGCGCATGGGCGAGGACCTCGAGCGCTTCGCTTTCGCCGGGCTTTGCCGTCGTGCTCGAGGGCGCAAGATAGACGCGGCTGATGGACGGCTGCTCGACGCGAGCATCGGCGAGCGTAACGGTGCGCGGACCCTCCTGCATCGGCTCGGCCGGCCGGCGGCGCGGCGCGATCTCCGCGCGCGGCGCGATCTTGCCGTAGGTCGCCTCGGCATCGGCCTTGATTTCTTCAGGCGTGACGTCGCCGGCAATGACCACGACGGCGTTGTTCGGCGTGTAGAAGCGCCGGTAGAACGCCAGCGCGTCGTCACGGGTCAGCGTCTCGATCTCGTGCCGCCAGCCGATCGCCGGGCGGCCATAGGGGTGGTTGAGATAAAGCGCCGCGTCCATTTGCTCGGCGAGCCGGCCGTTCGGATTATTGGCGACCCGCGTATTCTGCTCCTCGAGCACGACGTTGAGCTCGGGCCGCACCACCTCATCGGTGAGCACCAGGCCGGTGATGCGGTCGGCCTCGAGCGCCATCATCTCCTTGAGGTGGTCGCGCGGAACGCGCTGGAAGAAGCCGGTATAGTCGCTCGAGGTGAAGGCGTTCTCCTGACCGCCGATCGCGGCGACCTGCTGCGAGAACGTGTCGCCGGGATTCTTGGCGGTGCCCTTGAACATCAGATGTTCAAGAAAATGCGCGAGCCCGGATTTGCCCGGGGCCTCGTCGGCGGCGCCGACCTTGTACCAGATCATGTGGGTCACGACCGGCGCGCGGTGATCGGGAACGACGACGACTTCAAGGCCGTTCCACAGCGTGAAGTGCGCGATTTTCGGCTCGGCCCCGGCGCGCGCCGCACCGGCGAAAGCGCCGACGAGGACCGCGGCGAGCAACAGCAATTTCGGCAACACGGCCTCCGCAGGCTGGCGAGAGAATGCTCCGCACCGGAACAGCAGCTTCTTTCGCCTTCTTAGTTCTCGCTGCAAAGAACGGACCACTCGACGCTGGAGTGCTGCCTCCGGCGAAACTATCGCGTGAAGCCCCCGCCGGTCTGAGCGTTGGGCGTGTCGGTCTTCCCCTTGTGCTCGGGCCCGACGCCATAGGGTTGATCCGGGGACGGGGTGCGGTAACCGGCCGGCGGATCGGTCAGATCCTCGCGCGGCGGTTCGGTCGCAAAGTTCGCGTACTCTTCGTGATTGAACCAGGTCTTCGGATTCCACCAGGAGGTCGGCTGCGGCGTCGGATTGGGGACCCGCGCCACAGAACCGGTTTGCGCGGGCGCGGGTTGAGTCGCCTGGCCGCCTTGCGGGGCTTGGCCGGACTGTCCGGTGGCGGTGCCGCCATCAGCGGCAGCAGGTGAAGCGGGCGCTGCGGGCGCCACCGGCGCCGCAGTTGCCGGCGCCGGCGGCGGCGACTTTGACTTGACATGCTTGCGCGGCGTGCCGGCATCCTTAGGCCAATCCGCGCCCGGCGGCGCGTCGGCTGCTGGCGGCGGCAAGTCGCGGGTCGGCGGCACCACGAGCGGCGAGCGCTCGGAATAAGTGATGTCAGCGCTCTGGTCAGGCGGCGCTTTTAGCCCGAGCTTCTGCAACAATTTCGCTATCGCCGTGTCGTCATTGCTGCCGTCGTCGGCCGCGCGGACCACCGAAATCCCGCCGCCGGCGACGAAACCGGCGAGCGCGGCGGCCAGAACAATGCGCGACAGCGTCGCGCGTATTGGCAAAACGCCGCTTGCCCGGCGGTCACCACGATGATCCTGCGGCATGCCCTCACCCGAGGCGCCAAAAACGGCCATTCCGGGACCTAGCCCCGCAGGACTGAGCCCCTCACGCCAAAGGTTCTTCATTCGCGATCAGGGCGCTTTTGCGGCGTACCGGCCCACAGCGAATCGTATAATAGGCCCAAAACCCCTGCAACAATAGCCACATCGGCGAAATTGAAGACGTACCAGCGAAAGCTGAAGCTCGCCGTCTCGATGTGAAACAGCACAAAATCCATGACGCCCGGCCAGTGCAGCCGGTCGATCGTGTTGCCGAGTGCGCCGCCGACGATCAGGCCAAGCGCGACCGCAGTAAGCCGCGAGGGCGCGCGCGCGAGCCAAATCCAAAGGAGCACCACGGCCGCGGCCTTGAAGGCGAGCAGCGCCCACTGGCCGAAGCCGCCCTGCTGCGGGAACAGCCCGTAGCTGATGCCGGTGTTCCAGGTGAGAACGAGATCGACAAACGGAGTGACGGCGAGGTGACCGCGGCCGGCAAGATCGAACGCGTTGAGCAGCCAAAATTTGGTGGCCTGATCGACGACGCCGGTGATCGCCGCGACGGCGAGACCGAGCGCGCTCAGAGGTCCCCAGAAATAGGAACGCTCCGCCCGGCCCGGCGCCGCATCGGCCACGCCCTACTCCGCCGCCTTGCGCATGGCGTCCCATTCGCGCAGCGCCTGTGCGTCGCGCGGCGTAACGTCGGGATATTGCGGGTCGCTGCCGACCGCCGGCGATATTTTCCACGAGCGGGCACATTTGCGTCCCTCGGCGCGACGCGGCTCGACCGCGACGCCGGCGACATCCTCGAGCCGGAAGGCCGATGGCGGCCCCTCCCCTTCGACCAAAGTTGCCGCCGAGGTGATGCAGAGTTCGGCGAGGTCGATATCGACTGCCGCAGCGAAGAGGTCGCGGTCGGAGACGTAGACGATGGGCGCGGCCTCGAGCGAAGCGCCGATGCGCTTGCCCGCACGCTCGATCTCGAGCGCGCCGGTGACCACGCGCCGCAACTGGCGCAGCCGCTCCCATTTCTGCGCCAGCGCCTCGTCGCGCCAGGATGACGGCACCACCGGGAACGCCTCGAGATGGACCGAGGCCGCGGCCGGATCGCGCGCGAGCCACGCCTCCTCGGCGGTGAACGAGAGCATCGGCGCAAGCCACGTCACGGTGCAGCGGAACAGATGGTCGAGCACGGTGAGGCAGGCCTTGCGCGTCGTCGAGGAATAGGGGTCGCAGTAGAGCGCGTCCTTGCGGATATCGAAGTAGAACGCCGAAAGGTCGACGGTCATGAAGGCATTGAGCGCCGCGAAGATGCGCTTGAAGTCGAAATCGGCGTAGGCGTCGCGCACCAGCACGTCGAGCTCAACGAGCCGATGCAGCATCAGCCGCTCCAGCTCCGGCATGGCGTCGTGCGCGATCTGGTCGCCGGCGCGGAAATGCGCGAGGTTGCCGAGCATCCAGCGCAAGGTGTTGCGCAGCTTGCGATAGTTCTCGACGGTCGTTTTCAGAATCTCCGGCCCGATGCGCTGGTCGTCCCAATAGTCGGCGGCGCAGGCCCACAGCCGCAAAATGTCGGCGCCGGATTGTTTGATCACGTCCTGCGGCGCGACCGTGTTGCCGAGCGACTTCGACATTTTGTGGCCGTGCTCATCGAGCGTGAAGCCATGGGTGACGACGATGTCGAACGGCGCCCGCCCGCGGGTGCCGCAGGATTCAAGGAGCGATGACTGAAACCAGCCGCGATGCTGGTCCGAGCCTTCGAGGTACATGATCGCCTCGTCGCCGCCGGCGATCCGGCGCCGGATGCCGGCAAGCGCCGGGAAGTGCTTCGGATCCTCGAGCACGAAGGCGTGGGTCGAGCCGGAGTCGAACCAGACGTCGAGAATGTCGTCGACCTTCTGCCAGTCTTCGTTGGCGCGCGAACCGAGAAAGCGTTGGCGCGCGCCCGGCGCGTACCAGGCGTCGGCGCCTTCACGGTCGAACGCCTCGACGATCCGCGCATTCACATGCTCGTCGTGCAGGATTTCGGCCGAGCCGTCATCCTTCTCCCGCACGAATACGGTGATCGGCACGCCCCAGGCGCGTTGTCGGGAGATCACCCAGTCCGGGCGTGATTCGATCATGCCGGTGATGCGGTTCTCGCCCTGCGGCGGCACCCAGCGCGTCGCGGCGATCGCCGCAAGGGCGCGCGCCCGCAGCGTGTCGCCTGCGCCGGCGATGTCCTTATCCATCGCGATGAACCATTGCGGCGTGTTGCGGAAGATCACCGGCTTCTTCGAACGCCACGAATGCGGATATTGGTGGGTGAGCCGGGCACGGGCGATCAGCATCCCGGCATCTTTCAGCGCGGCGATGACGGCCTCGTTGGCATCGCCCTTTTCGCCCTTGTCGGTGAGCACGCGCTTGCCGGCGAAACCGGGGGCCTGGTCGGTAAAGCGACCGTCGGCGTCGACGGTGTAAGGAATGAA
>JASHXX010000137.1 GCA_030043335.1 Xanthobacteraceae bacterium | reverse complement strand
GAAGACCTTCAAGCTCTCCGACGTCCAGGCCGACGCGATCCTCAACATGCGGCTGCGCAATCTGCGCCGGCTGGAAGAAATCGCGATCCGTACCGAGGACAGGGAGCTGCGCGCGGAGAAGAAGTCGATCGAGGATCTGCTGCGCTCGCAGAAGGCGCAGTGGAAGACGATCGCCGGACAGATCCGCGAGCTGCGCGACAAATACGGCCCGAAGACGCCGCTCGGTCGGCGCCGCACCGGCTTTGCCGAAGCGCCGGCCCATGACGAGGCGGCGATCGAGGAGGCCTTGGTCGAGCGCGAGCCGATCACCGTCGTGGTCTCGGACAAGGGCTGGATCAGGGCGCTGCGCGGCCAGGTCGCCAATCTCTCTGGCCTCGCCTTCAAGGCCGATGACGGACTCAAGCTGGCGTTCTTCGCCGAGACCACCTCGAAGCTTCTGGTCTTCGCCACCAACGGGCGCTGCTACACCATCGAGGCGGCGAAGCTCCCCGGCGGCCGCGGCCACGGCGAGCCGATCCGGCTGTTCATCGACCTCGAGCAGGAGGCCGACATCGTCTCGGTGTTCCGCCATCAGGGCGGGCGGAAGTTCATCGTCGCCAGCGCCCAGAGCCGGGGCTTCATCGTGGCCGAGGACGAGTTCCTCGCCAATACGCGCAAGGGCAAGCAGGTGCTCAACGTCAAGCCGCCCGACGAAGCCCGCGCCATCGCGCCGGTCGAAGGCGACCTCGCCGCGGCGATCGGCGAGAACCGCAAGATGCTGGTCTTCCCGCTCGAGCAGGTGCCGGAAATGGCGCGCGGGCGCGGCGTACGGCTGCAGCGCCACAAGGATGGCGGTCTTTCCGACCTCAAGACCTTCGAGGTCGAGAAGGGCCTGACCTGGACCGATTCCGCCGGCCGGGTGTTCACCCTGTCGCTCAAGGAACTCTCCGATTGGCGCGGCAACCGCGCCGACGCCGGGCGGCTGGCGCCGAAAGGCTTTCCCAAGAATAACAAGTTCGACAACCGGCCGGCCGCGAACGGCAAGGGCGCGGAAGCGAAGGACGCGTAGCGCCGCTCAAGCGACCTTCATCGCCGGTGCCACGCGGTCTTCGAGGAAACCGACCAGCCGATCGCGAATGAGCCGCTCCGCCTCGGCCATGATCCGCTCGATCAGCTCGGCGACGGTCGGGATGTCGTAGACGAGGCCGGCGACCATGCCGCAGCTCCAGGCGCCGGCGTCGACGTCGCCCTCGATCATGATCCGCGGATAAAGCCCGCCGACCCGCTCGCGGATGTCGTCGATGGTCAGCGTCGCACCCTTCTCGCGCTCGATTTGGACGATCTCCTCGACGCCCTTGTTCTTGAGCACCCGCTCGGTGTTGCGCAGCGCACGCATGATCAACCGGGTGTCGAGCTCGGAAGCGGCGACAATCGCTTTCTTGATGTTCTCGTGCACCGGCGCTTCTTTCGTCGCGATGAAGCGCGTGCCCATGTTCATGCCGTCGGCGCCGAGCGCCAGCGCCGCGACCAGGCTACGCGCGTCCGCCATGCCGCCCGAGGCGACGAACGGGATCTTCAGCTCATCGGCGGCCCGCGGGAGCAGAATCATGTTCGGCACATCGTCCTCGCCCGGATGCCCGCCGCATTCGAAGCCGTCGACGCTGACCGCGTCGCAGCCGATCCGCTCGGCTTTGAGCGAATGCCGCACCGAGGTGCATTTGTGGATGATCTTGATCCCGGCCGCCTTCAGCGCCGGCAGATATGGCTCGGGGCTGCGCCCGGCGGTCTCGACGATCTTGACGCCGCCTTCGACGATGGCACGGATGTATTCCGGATAGGGCGGGGCGGTGAACGCCGGCAGGAAGGTCAGGTTCACGCCGAACGGCTTGTCGGTCATGTCGCGGCAGCGCGCGATCTCCTTGGCCAGCAGTTCCGGCGTCTTCTGCGTCAATCCGGTGATGATGCCGAGGCCGCCGGCGTTGGAGACGGCGGATGCCAGCTCGGCAAAGCCGACGTAATGCATGCCGCCCTGGATGATCGGATGGCGGATGCCGAACATTTCGGTAATCGCTGTCTTCACCTGAACCTCCGCAATTCAAATCGGCGCCCGCCGGTGCCGCCGCTTCGTGGCGAGCATCTCCCGTATCAAGGATCGGCGATCGCGCTAGTCCACCCGTGCCCAACCGTCGGGGGTGAGCCGCTCCTGCGGCAGGAAGCGGCCCTTATAGTCCATCTTGCGCGAGCCGCTGACCCAGTAGCCGAGATAGACATAAGCCAGACCCATGCGCTGCGCCCGCGCGATGTGGTCGAGGACCATGAGCGTGCCGAGCGAGCGCCCCGCCTCGTCGGGCTCGAAGAACGAATAGACCATCGACAGGCCGTCGCCGAGCACGTCAGTTAAGGCCACGGCGAGGAGATCGCCGGCATCACGCGCGGGCCCGCGCCGCCGGTATTCGATGATCCGCGTCTCGATGTGGCTGTCCTCGACCATCATCGCGTAGTCGAGCACGGTCATGTCGGCCATGCCGCCGTCGCGGTGGCGCGAATCGAGGTAGCCGCGGAAGATCGCATACTGCTCCGAGGTCGGCACCGCGATCTTCATATCGCTCTTGACGTCGGCGTTGCGGTTACCGATGCGCCGCATGCTGCGCGTCGGGCGGAATTCCTTGGCGATGACGCGCACCGAGACGCAGCTGCGGCAGCCTTCGCAGGCCGGCCGGTAGGCGATCGATTGGCTGCGGCGAAAACCGCCTTGGG
>JASHXX010000136.1 GCA_030043335.1 Xanthobacteraceae bacterium | reverse complement strand
CGACTTGCCGGCGCCCGAGCCGCCGACGAAGCCGAGGATTTCGCCGCGGAAAACATCGAGCGACACCCGGTCGAGGACCGCCGCGTCGCCGAACCCGACCACGAGGTCGCGCACGCTGATCACCGCTTGGCCGCCGCTCATCCGCTCACATCCCGATGCTGGCGAAGAACACGGCGAACAGGCCGTCGAGCGCGATCACCAGGAAAATCGATTTGACCACGGAAGCGGTAGTCTTGAGGCCGAGCGAGGCGGCGCTGCCCTCGACTTCGAACCCTTCGACGCAGGCGACCAGGCCGATCACCAGCGCCATGAACGGCGCCTTGATCAGCCCAACCTCGAAGGTCGGCAGCCAGATCGCCTCGCGCAGCCGCTGTAGGAAAATCTCGGGCGCCATTCCGCCGTAGAGCCAGCACACCAGCCCGGCGCCATAGAGCGCAGCCATCGAGCCGAGAAACGTGAGCAGCGGCACCGCGATGACGAGCGCGATGATGCGCGGCAGCACCAGCACCTCGATCGGATCAAGGCCCATGGTGCGCAGCGCGTCGATCTCCTCGCGCATCTTCATCGAGCCGAGCTCGGCGGTGTAGGCGCTGCCGGAGCGGCCGGCCACCATCACGCAGACGATGAGCACGCCGACCTCGCGGAGCACCAGGACGGCGACCATGTCGACGACATAAACGTCGGCGCCGAAATCCCGGAACCGGAAAATGCCTTGCTGGGCGAGGATGGCGCCGATCATGAACGTGCTTAGAAGGATGATCGGCAACGCGCGCCAGCCGACGCGTTCGAGATGATGGATGGTCGAGGTCAAGCGCAGCCGCGACGGATGTGCGATCGTGCCGAGCGCGGCCGCAGTCAAGGCGCCGAGGAGCTGGGCGAGAAGGACGAGCGACCATCCCATCTCCGCGATGGCCCGGCCGACGCCATCGAGCCCGGCCAGGATGCGGTTTGTGCCGGCGCGGTCTCGCTCCGGCGTCCGGTTGACGAGCCGCACCTCCTCGATCAGGCCGCGATCGGCTTCGGAGAGGCCGATGATGCGCGCGGTCGAGCCGCGCGCGGTAAAGGCGCGCTCGAGCCGCTCGATGAGCCAGGCCCCGAAAGTGTCAAGTCGCTCCAGTCGCGCGAGATCGATCTCGACGTAGCGCGCGTGCTCATAGCGGCGTGCGGCCTCCTCGACGATCGGCTCAAGCTCGGCGGCGGTCGCGGCGGTCCAGGCGCCGAGCGCCGCGAGCGCGACGCGCTCGCCGAAGATCCTGCCGTTCAGCGCAGCGACGCTCAAGGTTTTGCGGTCCGCGAAAGCTGCCGCGCCCCCCGCGGCCCTTGAGCCGACGAGATATCCCCGGTCATAGTGCCCCTCGCATGGAGCTCTCCGTACGGATCGAGCGCTGGCCGTTGGCCGGCGCGTTCACGATCAGCCGCGGCAGCAAGACCGAGGCGGTCGTGGCGGTGGCCGAACTCAGCAATGGCGCCCACCGCGGCCGCGGCGAGTCCGTCCCTTACTTACGCTACGGCGAGACTCCGGACGGCATTGTGGCAACAATCGAGGCGTTGCGCCCGGCGCTGCAGCGCGGCCTCGACCAGGCCGCCTTGCAGCGCGCCTTGCCGCCGGGGGCCGCCCGTAATGCACTCGATTGTGCTTACTGGGACGTTAACGCCAAGGCCAGGGGCCGTCCGGCCTATGAATTGGCCGGACTTCGCCCGCCCGCGCCGCTGGTGACAGCCTATACGATCTCGCTTGGCGCCCCCGCGGCCATGGCGGAAGCGGCGGAGCGGGCGGCTTGGCGGCCGCTCCTGAAGGTCAAGCTCGGCGGCCGCGGCGATGACGGCGAGTGCATCGCGGCGGTGCGGCGCGCGGCGCCCCAGGCGCAACTGATCGTTGATGCCAATGAGGGGTGGGTGAACGCGAATCTCGAGCAAAACCTCGCCGCCTGCGCCGAGGCCGGCGTCGTGCTCATCGAGCAGCCCTTGCCGGAGGGCGCCGATGAAGCGTTGGCGCGCATCAAGCGCCCGGTCCCGGTCTGCGCCGACGAGAGCGTGCGCGACCGCGCCTCGCTCGAGGCGCTCGGCGGCAAATACGACGCCGTCAATATCAAGCTCGACAAGGCCGGCGGCCTCACCGAGGCTTTGGCGCTCGCAGCCGAGGCCGAGCGGCGCGGCTTTATCATCATGGTCGGTTGCATGGTCGCGACCTCGCTGGCGATGGCCCCCGCGATGCTGCTGGCGCAACGCGCGCGCGTGGTCGATCTCGACGGTCCATTACTGCTCGCTAAGGATCGTCCGGACGGCCTGCGCTACGACGGCAGCCTCGCCTATCCTCCGGATCCGGCGTTGTGGGGCTAAGCGCGAACTGGGCGGCCGCAATTGCCGGCCTGTGGGTATGTCGGAATTTCGCGGCGTCGATCCGATTGCGTACCCGGCGCGGCTATGCTGTCTCAATCGGCAGCGCCGGTGAAACGATGCCCAGCAACCCGCGGCCACGGTCGGACATTGCAGCGAGCCTTCTCGAGGAGGCGGACGACAAAGCTGCCCGGCTTGCCAGCGACCTCTTCGATCTCGCCGCCGCGATCAGATGGATCGGAGGCGAAGTTGCGGCAAGCACGACGACGGCTGCCGACGGCCTCGCTGCGGTCGAACGGATCCGAGACATCGCGAAGGCGTTGCGCGAACGCGCGGTCGACGCGGGGCTGTGCGACGCGCTCGAGGCCGCGGCGCGAGAAATCGCCGATAGCCTCGCGCACGGCGATGCAGCCGCGAAACGAGCTTCGCGCGCAGCCAAGCTGTTGCCGGTCGCCGCGGAGCGCATCGGCGCCAGGATTGCAAGCGCCGCCGCGGACGGCGGCGGCGCGGCTCGTGCCGACGCGCCGCGGGCAATGCCGCGGCCTGCGGCAAGCGATCTGCTCGCCGCTCTGCGCGCGATGAGCGAGGAAGAGCTGATCGCGTTGTTCAGCTAGCAGCCCGATTTTCGCCGAAATCGCCGCAACAGCCGACGACTGGAACCGCGCCGCCCAGCGTGCGTTCATAATTTGTTAACCGAGTATGGCCTCACATTGTGCGAATCAGCTAAGTGGCGCGGAACTTGCCTGCCAGGAGGTGATGCGGATCGAGACCAGGCGCAGGCAAATGCGTTGCGTTCTCCAGGTTTGCCGGGCCGTTGCGTTTCGGTCCGCACAACATGAGCTTCTGGAGGCCATGATGCACAGACTCACCGGTCCTACATTGGCGGTCGTGGCGTTGTGCATATCAGTGTTCGCTGCGAGCAACGTGTCGGCGCGTGATAACGACGGAAAGTATGCGAACTCACCGCTCAAATCCTGGTTCGATCAGCT
>JASHXX010000135.1 GCA_030043335.1 Xanthobacteraceae bacterium | reverse complement strand
AGATAGTTGTAGCGGGTGAAATAGGACAATTGCCCGTCAAAGCCGTTGACCGATTTCTGCAGCGCCAGCACGCCATACTGGGTGTCCTCGTACTGGTTCTCATTGAGCAGCGCCGAATTGAAATTGGAAATCCCGAATGCACTGGAGACCGGCGGATTGCCGGCAAAGCCGACTGGCTGACCAGGAACGTTGGGAATTTGAAACGTGCTGGTGGAAGTCCCCGCGATCAGGCTCACGCGCGTGGTCGGATCGATGAAGCTCGATATATAGGCAAAGCCCTTCTCCTGCCTGGAGAAATCATGGATCGGCGAGTAGGAGGGCGTCGGATTTTCGATTCCCTCGTTGGTCTGCAGATAGCGGCCGGTGAAGAAATACTGGACGCCAGGGAAACAGTCCGCGCTGGGCGACTTGCTGACAATTGGCGCACCTGAGGAGGAAGCGGGCGAGGAGGAGGAAGAGCAGGTGTTGCCGGCAGTGCCGCCATATTGGAAATATGGAGTAACGGTTCCCTGACTGCCGCCATAGACGCCGACGATGCCGCTGTTGTTGAAAACGTCAGTCCTGGTCGTGAGATCGACAAGACCAACGGTGCGCAAACCGAACTCGGCCGGCAGCGCGCCGGTGACCAACGACATGCTGCCGATGTATGCAAGGTCAAAAATGCTCCCGAAGCCGGTGACACCGTCCGGCAGTATGACGCCATTGAACCGGAATTGCACATTGGCGTGGTCGTTGCGCACATGCAGCAGGCCGCTCGCGGCGGAATCCTGAGACACGCCGGGCGCCTGCAGCAGCGCCCTCTCGAGCGACTGGTTATCGCCTAGCGGCAGCGCCTCGATCGTCGCGTGGCTGATCGTGTCGGACGTCGTGCCGATAGTGGTGTAGAGATTGTTGCGCGCCGCGTCGAAGGCGTTCGATTTCGCGACGAGCTGCTCGGCGGGTGTTGTCGGTGCCGCCGGTGCAGGGCGCGCGACCGGCCGCGGCTTGACCGGCTTCGGTTTTGCTCCACGCACGACGACCTGCGGCAACTGTACTTGCGCGCTCACCTCCTCCCCAAAGCCGATCAGCGCGACGAGCGCCGAGCAGCCTAGCAAGGAAGCGCGGCATGAGCGGTAGATGGCGCAGTTGGCACGAACAGACATGACGCTCCGTCCCGTATTGGCGAAAAACAATGGCCAAGCGGCCGGTCCAAGAGCGGTCGTGCTGTTCGCGGCGCGTCGAAATGCAAACGAGATGTCGCGCTAACGATTGAAGGCATCGCCGGCGCAAGAGCGCGGCGATCGCCAAGATCAGCGACGACCGGAAATCACGCGAGCGGCGGAGCGCGCGACTGGTACGGCGCGCGGCGCGGCAAGACTAACGCAATCGTGACGCGATCGACATGCTCAAGTGGCCGCGAGACGAACGGCACCGCGAGTTGCGGCGCCAGCGGAACAAACGCATTTGCGGTGAGATAGATGGTGGCGCAGATCGCGCAATAATCGTCAGCGTCGTTCGAGGGCTGCGCCGGCGAAGAGTTTGATGCTTTTGCGTCCGTCGTGGCTACAGGTCCGGACGCAAATTTGTCGAGGTGGACGTGCCCGAATGACAATACAAGCTGCAGCGCCATCGCTGCGAGCGCCAGCCAATTTCGACACTGTCTAATGTCCCGAACCCCACGCATCGCGGAGTGCGCCATCCCTACGCACTAGTCTACAGTCAAGTCGGTCTCTAGCAACGGCAACAAACAGAAAACCTTGCTGGCCAGGCCAAATTGGCGAGACGTGTTGCCCGAATGCTACAGGCTAGCGTGCTCTGCGGTGGCTTTGCATTTTCGAGCCGAAACACCATTCTCCTCAAATCCTTGGGTTGCGATGTCATAGATTGTAGTTCAAGGCCATCGCAAGGGGGCACGATGCGGAAGGTGTCAATGCGTCAGGCCGTGACGGGCCTTGCGCTGGTCATGTCCGCCAATTCGGCCGCGGCGCACGGAATTGCGGGCAATCGGTTTTTCGTGGGCACGCTCACGATGGATGATCGGCCGTAGCCGATGAGGCTATTGTCCCGAACTTCTCCGCACTCAATGAGCCAGGACCGGGAGGCAATACACTCAGTAGCCGGATCGATTGGTCCTTTGCCCGTCTACTGACGCCGGTTCTTGAAGTGTAGATTCAACAGTGGTTGGCTTCAACGCACTTGGTCGACGGCTCGCGCATTAGGTCTGGAGACGACCGAAGTAGGAATCAAAAGCGAACTCTACCGCGACAATCAGCACGAACTGCTTGTCTCAGCCGGGGTCGTTTGGGGCATCGGGCAGTCGGGGGCGCAAGCGATCGACGACGATACGCTCAACACGATCCAACCCGGCGTGTTCTTGGGTAAGGGCTTCGGCGATTTACCTGACAGCCTCGCGTGGTTGCGACCCTTCGCCGTCACAGGCGCCTTCGTGGACGAGTTGCCGTTAGGAACGACAGTTGCCGCGCTTGCGCCCAACGCCACGACTGGCAAGCTTCAAAGCATCTTTGTTCCCAGCGTTGAAACGCTTCATTGGGGCATTTCACTTCAATATAGCACTTACTACCTGACAAGCCGCTTTACTGGCGGTCCTCCCAAGGAGGAGCCGCTCAACCAGCTTTTACCGCTTGTCGAGTTCAGCTTCGACAGCCCGCGCGGCCAAAATACCGCCGCGACGATGAACCCTGGTTTAGCGTACGTGGCCGTGGCATGGCAGATCGCAGCCGAGGCGATCGTTCCGCTCAATCGAGAG
>JASHXX010000003.1 GCA_030043335.1 Xanthobacteraceae bacterium | reverse complement strand
TCACTCCGCCAGTCGCCGCGGCATCTTGAAGACGATCGCGCAGCTTGCCGCGGCCGCTTCGCTCGGTCCGGGCCTCGTCCGAAGCGCCCGCGCCGCGGCGCCGTTGGCGCCGGGCACCGGTTCGTTCGCCCAGCTCGACGCCGCGCTGCGCGCGGCAACGAGCGCCGGCGAGGTGCCCTGCCTAGTAGCGCTGGCCGCGACCGATACGGAGATCGTCTACGAGGGCATTTTCGGCAGGCGGCGCCTCGGCAGTCGGCCGGCGATGACGCGCGATACGGTGTTCCGCGTCGCCTCGATGATCAAGCCGATCACCTTGGTCGCCGCGCTGCAGCTCGTCGAGCAGGGCAAGCTCTCGCTCGATGCTCCGGTGCCGGACATCGATCCCGCCCTCGGTGCGCCGCAGGTGCTTGCCGGTTTCGATGCGGCGGGCGCGCCGGACCTGCGTCCGGCGAAACGGCCGGTGTCGCTGCGGCAGCTGCTGACGCATACGTCCGGTTTCACCTACCGGCTCTGGGATGCGAAGGCGGTGCGGTATTTTCAGGCGGTCGCTCGGCTGCCGGCCGCCGAGCAAGCCAAGGCGCCGGGGTCGCCGCTGATGTTTGATCCCGGCGAGCGTTGGCAATACGGCGCAGGCCTCAATTGGGTCGGCCGGCTCGTGGAATCGGTCAGCGGCGAGCCGCTCGACGTCTACTTCCGCAAGCACATTCTCGATCCTCTCGGCATGAAGGATACGGAGTTCGTGATCTCGCCGGAGCAACGCGCCCGCGAGGCCAGCGTGCACCGGCGCGAGCCCGACGGGTCGCTCAAGCCGCAACCGATGGAGAGACTGACGCCGCGGCGATCGTTCTCCGGCGGCGCCGGGATCCATTCCACCGCACCCGACTATCTGATGTTCCTGCGCATGCTGATGCAGGGCGGAACACTCAATGGTGTGCGCATCCTGCAACCGGACACCGTCGCGCTGATGGGACAGAATCAGATTGGCGACGTCGAGGTTGGCGTCCTCAAGACGACCAATCCGGCGCTCTCCAACGACGTCGATTTCTTTCCCGGCATCGGCCGCAAATGGGGCCTCGGCCACATAATCACCGTGCAGGCGGGCCCCGACGGCCGCAGCGCCGGCAGCCTGACCTGGGGCGGGCTGCTCAACACCTATTATTGGATCGATCCGCAGCGGCGTATCGCCGCCGTGTTTATGACCCAGGTCTTGCCGTTTGCCGATCACGGCGCGCTGCGGATCTATCGCCAGTTCGAGCGCGGGCTCTACACAGCGCTGAAACCGGGCTGACAGCCGTGCAGCGCGACGATCGCAAAGCGGCTCGCGGCCGAATCCTCGGCATGGACGCTGCCATCACCCGACGGGATTTCCTCGACGGCGTTGCGATTGCCGCGGGCGGCACCGTCGCTGCCGGCCTGTTGCCGGAATTCATGACGACGGCATTTGCCGATAGCGCTGCGCCGCAGGATCAGCCTGGATACTATCCGCCGGCGCTTACCCGTTTGCGCGGCAACCACGTCGGCAGCTTCGAGGTCGCGCATTCTCTGCGCGACGGCAATTTTTGGCCGCAGGCGGGTAAGGTCACCGACACCCGCGAGACTTATGATCTGGTTGTCGTCGGCGCCGGCATCAGCGGGTTGGCGGCCGCGCATTTTTACCGCACGAGAGCCGACGGCGCCCGCATCCTCATTCTCGACAACCACGACGATGTCGGCGGCCACGCCAAGCGCAATGAGTTCGCGCTCGACGGTCGCCTGGCGCTGATGAATGGCGGCACGTTCTCGATCGACAGCCCGCGGCCATACAGCGCCGCGGCCGACGGACTGTTGCGGACGCTCGGCATCGATCCGGTCGCGCTCGCCGCGAAATGCGCGGACCCCAACTTCTATCCCTCGCTCGGACTCAAGCGCGGCGTGTTCTTCGACAAGGAGACTTTCGGCGCCGACAGCCTTGTCGTCGTCGACGGCGGGCAACCGTGGGCGGAACGCCTCGCCGGCTCGCCTTTGTCGGACGCGGCGCGGCGCGACATCGCCAGAATCGAGGAAGCGCAGATCGACTACCTCCCCGGCCTCTCCTCCGAAGAGAAAAAATCGCGACTGTCGCGGATGAGCTATCGCGACTTTTTGCTCAACGTCGTGCGAGCGGATCCCGGGGTCATTGCGTTCTATCAAGCGAGGACGCACGGCGAATGGGGCGTCGGCATCGATGCCGTCTCCGCCCTCGACGTTTGGGCCTTCGGCTTCCCCGGCTTTCAGGGCCTCGACCTCAAGCCCGGATCGGCGCCGCACATGGGCTATACCGCCGCCGGCTACGCCGATGGCGGCGCCTACACCTTTCATTTCCCCGACGGCAACGCCTCGATCGCCCGGCTGCTGGTGCGCAATCTGATCCCGGAGAGCTTGCCCGGCGACAGCGGCGAGGACGTAGTGACGGCGCGGCTCGACTATTCGCGCCTCGATCGTGGGCAATCGCGCCTGCGCATTCGGCTGAGCAGCACGGCGATGCGCGTCCGCCATAACGGCGATCCCGCTTCGGCCGAAGCGGTGGAGGTTGCCTATATGCGCGGCAGCGAGCTCCATTCGGTGCGGGCGCGGTCGTGCGTGCTCGCCTGCTACAACGCGATGATCCCGTATCTCTGTCCGGAATTGCCGGACCGGCAAAAGGATGCGCTCAAATATGCCATCAAAGTGCCGCTGATCTATGTGAGCGTGGCATTGCGCAACTGGACGCCATTCGAGGCTCTCGGCATCGCTCATGTGCACGCGCCGGGCTCGTATTTTTCCTCGCTGTCGCTCAACCAGGTCGTCGACATCGGCGCCTATCGCAGCTCGCGCTCGCCGGATCAGCCGATCCTTGTCCACATGATGCGGACGCCGGTGCGACCCGGGTTACCCGAGCGCGATCAGCACCGCGCCGGACATATGGAGATTCTGAACACCAGCTTCGAAAGCTACGAGCGCGAGATTCGCGGGCAGCTCGGCCGCATCCTCGGCCCCGGCGGATTCGATCCGGAACGTGACATCACCGCCATCACCGTCAACCGCTGGCCGCACGGCTACGCCTACGAGTACAACCCGCTGTTCGATCCGGACTGGCCGGTGGGAGCGGCCCCCCACGAGATCGGCCGGGCGCGCTTCGGCCGGATCGCGATCGCCAATTCCGACGCCGGTGCGGCGGCCTACACCGATTCGGCGATCAACCAGGCATACCGCGCCGTCGACGAACTCTTTCGCGGCTAGCCGAGGGCTCGGAACCCGAGCCCTCGGTGATGATGCGTTTCGTTCGCGACGCGCTCACTGGTCGCCATCGAAATGCTCGTTCTCGGCGTGCCGCCCGTCACCGTCGTCGCGGCCCGTTCCCGGCGTGAACGAGACGCCGCGCAGGACTTCGGCAAAGAGCGCCGTGCGCAGGGTCACGAAGGTTTCGCCGGCGGGCAGGCTCGTCGCGTCGAGCTTGTCGATGATCGCAACGAGCTTGTTCGGATCGGCGCCCTGGTCGCCGCTGCCGCTCGCCGTCGAGGTAATTGCCCAGATGGTGACGGTGCCGTCGTGATTGACGTGGTCGGTGAGGTTGCGCAATCCGTCGGTCGCCGGCGACCAAGGCAGGCCCGTCGCCGCATCGGTACCGGTCGGATAGCCGGTCACAGTGTACGGCACGCCGAGGTTTAGCCCGGCGCTCAGCACGTAGGCCAGTTTCCATTCGCCGAGGCCGGCGTCGAAAACCCATTTCTGCAGTCCCGCGGTGGTCTGCGCGGCGGCGGCCGTGAAGATTCCGCCACTGAAAGTGGTGGTGCCGTTGCCTTCATCGGCGACATAAAGCGTCGTGGCGTTGGCGAACCAGACGCCGAACGGAAACGAGGTCGTGCTCTTCAGCGCCGTGGGGAAGCCTTTCAAGATGCACATATTGTAGGGGAAGACGCCCTTGGTCGGCACGTTGGCGGCGCTGAAGGCGATCGGCGTCACCGGCAGCGTTGCCGAGGCCG
>JASHXX010000134.1 GCA_030043335.1 Xanthobacteraceae bacterium | reverse complement strand
AGGCGAGCCCCGAAATCCACAAGGGAGCCCGTCAGCGAAAACGGCTACCCCGCCCCGGCGCGATAGACCTGAATCTCCAGATCGCGAATTTTCTTGCGCAACGTGTTGCGATTGACGCCGAGGAGGTCGGCGGCGCGGATCTGGTTGCCGTGAGTGGCGGCGAGCGCGGCGGAGAGAAGCGGCGCTTCCACTTCACGCAGGATGCGGTGATAGAGGCCGGGCGGCGGCAGGCCCTCCTCGAAGCCGGAGAAATAGCGGGCGAGGTAGCGCTCGACCGCGTTCGACAGATTGTCCTCGCTGCGGTGGCTTTCGCCCGGCGAAACCAGCGCCGGCTGCGACAATTCGGCCTCGACCACCGCCGCGGTGATCATCTCTTGCGGGTAGAGGGCGGCGAGCCGCCGGGCGAGATTTTCCAGTTCTCGCACATTGCCGGGCCAGCGATGTCTCTTCAGGCGATCGAGCGCGGCCTGGTCGATCTGCTTCGCCTGCAGGCCTTCGTGCTCGACCTGCGAGAAGAAATGCCGGATCAGATCGGGAATGTCCTCGGTGCGCTCCCGCAGCGGCGGCAGCCGCAGCGGCACGACATTGAGGCGGAAGAACAGGTCCTCACGGAACAGCCCCTGCTGGATGAGCTGGCGCAGATCCTTGTTGGTCGCGGCGATGATGCGCACGTCGGCCTTGATCGGGGTGCGGCCGCCGACGGTGGTGTATTCGCCCTGCTGCAGCACGCGCAAGAGCCGCGTCTGCGCCTCCATCGGCATGTCGCCGACCTCGTCTAGAAACAGCGTGCCGCCTTCGGCCTGCTCGAAGCGGCCGGCGCTGCGGCTGTTGGCGCCGGTGAAGGCGCCCTTCTCGTGGCCGAACAGTTCCGACTCGATGAGATCGCGCGGGATCGCCGCCATGTTGATGGCGATGAACGGGCCGGTGCGGCGCTTGCCGTAATCGTGCAAAGCCCGCGCCACCAGCTCCTTGCCGGTGCCGGATTCGCCGCTGATCATCACGGTCAGGTCGGTCTGCATCAGCCGCGCCAGGACGCGATAGATTTCCTGCATCGCCGGCGAGCGGCCGACCAGCGGGATCGACTCGAAATCCTCGGCCTTGACCGGCGGCCGCACCTTCTCCTTTGGCTCCGACAGCGCGCGGCCGACGATGGCAATGAGCTCTTTGAGGTCGAACGGCTTGGGCAGATATTCGTAGGCGCCGCGCTCGGAGGCGCGGATCGCGGTCATGAAAGTGTTCTGCGCGCTCATGATGATGACCGGCAGATCCGGCCGCAGTTTCTTGATGCGCGGCAACAGATCGAAGGCGCTCTCGTCCGGCAGCACCACGTCGGTGATGACAAGATCGCCGTCGCCCTGGCTGATCCAGCGCCACAGCGTCGCCACGTTGCCGGTCGAGCGCACCTCGTAGCCGGCACGCGACAGCGCCTGATTGAGTACGGTCCGGATCGCCGCATCATCATCGGCAACGAGAATACTTCCCGCTGGCATCAATGATCCCCTCGTCGCTGCGCGGCGCTTTCCGGCTCGGCGCCTTTGGTGGTGGCGGTGTATTTGGGCATCAGCACCCGAAAGATCGTCCGGCGCGGCTGCGACTCGCACTCGATGATGCCGCCGTGGTCGCCGACGATCTTGGCCACCAAGGCGAGGCCGAGACCCGATCCGGTCGGCTTGGTGGTGACGAAGGGGTCGAACAGATGCGGCATCAGCTCGTCGGGCACGCCCGGTCCGTTGTCCTTGACGCAGAATTCGAGCGGCAGCGACACCCGCGCCTTGGCGCCGGGAATCGACAGCCGCACGCCGGGACGGAACGCGGTCGAGAGTACGATTTCGCCGCCGCTAGCGTTCTCGCCGATCGCCTCGGCGGCGTTCTTGACCAGGTTCAAGAACACCTGCACGAGCTGATCGCGGTTCGCCAGCACCGGCGGCAGCGACGGGTCGTAGTCCTCGACGAATTTGATGTGCCGGGCGACGCCGGATTGCGCCAGCCGCTTCACGTGATCGAGCACGACGTGGATGTTGATCGGCTCGCGTTCGACCGGGCGCTCATCGGCAAATACCTCCATGCGATCGACCAGTTTGACGATGCGGTCGCCCTCGTCGCAGATCAGCCGGGTCAGCGTGCGGTCGTCGTCGGTGGCCGATTGCTCGAGCAATTGCGCCGCGCCGCGGATGCCGGAGAGCGGATTCTTGATCTCGTGCGCGAGCATGGCGGCGAGCGCGATCACCGAGCGCGCCGCGCTGCGATGGGTAAGCTGGCGGTCCATCTTGTCGGCGATGGTGCGCTCCTGCAGCATCACCACGACGTGGTCGAGCTGCTCCGGGAGCGGCGCGACATGGAGGTCGACGAGACGATCGCCCGAATTGCGCGGGGTGCCGAGATCGACCTTGTATTCGTTCACCGCCGCGCCGCGCAGCCGCACCTGCTCGATCAGCGGCAGCAGCGGGCTGCCGAACGGAACGAGGTCGCGCAGCAGATGACGCCGCAGCAGCGAAACCGAAACCTCGAAGAAGGCCTCGGCCGCGACATTGGCGTCGGCGACCTTGCCGTCCGGCGACACGACGATGACGGGATGCGGCAGCGCGTTGAGCACCGCGTCGGCTGCCGACACCGTCGGCGGTCGCTCGGTGGTCGTGGTGCTCATGCCGCGCGCCTCCACGCCGCGCCGGCCGAGCCGAACGCGTCGAACGCCTCGCTCAGGCGGCGCAGCACGATCGCCGGCTCGGTTGCAGTGAGGACGCGGTTGCGCTGCGCCTTGAGGAGATGCGCCGGCGTGCCGGCTGTCGCCGCGGCGGTATCGAGCGCCCAGCCGAGATGCTTTCGCGCGTCGCGCAGCCCGATATCGAGGCCGTGATGCGCGAGCATTTCGCCGTAGAGCGCGCTGATGATTGCGAGCTGCTCGCTGAGCGCCGGCGGCGTCTCGCGGTTCCCGGTCGCGAGATAGCGCGCGAGCTGGCCGGGAAACCATGGCCGGCCTTGCGCGCCGCGGCCGACCATCACCGCATCGGCGCCGGATGCCGCGAGCGCGGCGTCCGCGTCCTCGAAGCTCTCGATGTCGCCGTTGACCACGACCGGAATCGACACGCTTTCCTTGACCGATCGCACCGCGGCCCAGTTGGCCCGACCCTTGTAGAATTGGCAGCGCGTGCGGCCATGCACCGTCACCAGCGCGACACCGGCGTCCTGCGCGCGCTTGGCCAATTCCGGCGCGTTGCGCGAATGGTCATCCCAACCGAGCCGCATCTTCAGCGTTACCGGCACGCTGACGGCGCGGATAACCGCCTCGATCAAAGTGAGGGCGTGGTCGAGGTCGCGCATCAGCGCCGAGCCCGACTCGCCGTTGGTGACGTGCCTGGCCGGGCAGCCCATATTGATGTCGACGATCGCAGCGCCGAGGTCCGCGGCAATGCGGGCGCCTTCGGCCATCCAACGCGCCTCGCGGCCGGCGAGCTGG
>JASHXX010000133.1 GCA_030043335.1 Xanthobacteraceae bacterium | reverse complement strand
GCGCGCTTGCCGTCAATCTCACTGGCACGTTTCTCGTCACCCAGGCGGTGTTGCCCGACATGCTGGCCAAGCGCGCCGGCCGCGTGATCAACATCGCCTCGACCGCGGGCTTGGTCGGCTACGCCTATGCCTGCGCCTATGTCGCCGCCAAGCACGGCGTCATCGGCCTCACCCGCAGCCTTGCGCTCGAGCTTGCCGGCGCCGGCATTACGGTGAACGCCGTCTGCCCGGGCTTCACCGAGACGCCGCTGTTCGAACGCGCGCTCGACAACATCGTCGCCAAGACCGGACGCAGCCGGGACGACGCGCGCGCAACGCTCGCCCAATCGAACCCGCAGGGCCGGCTGATAAAACCGCAGGAAGTCGCCGACGCGGTCCTCTGGCTCGCCTCCGCCGGCGCGGCATCGATCACCGGGCAGGCGATTGCGGTCGCCGGCGGCGAGGTGATGGTCGGCTAGGCTGGTATGCGTCGGAATTGCAGGGTCGCCGCTGTCTCGCGTATCGATGATCGCTTCAAATAAGAAGCGATCGTCGCTCTAGGCGGCCGACTCGTTGGCAACGAAGCTGCGGTAGAGCCTTTCCGACGAGCTGTCGAGATCGGTCAGCCGTCGCGGCAATTCGCGGTATGTCAGTTTTCCATTCTGTTTGACGATTTTGCCGCCGACGATGACGGTATCCACATTGGCGACGCCGGCGTGCAGCACGATTGCCGCAATAGGGTCGGCCGCAGCCCGCATATTGATATCGCTTTTGCGCAGCAGAACTATGTCGGCTTCTTTTCCAGGCGTGAGCGAGCCGATCCGCGTGTCCAGCCCGAGGCACTGGGCCGATTTGATCGTGGCGAGTTCCAGCGCCTGCTTCGCCGTCATCGCCAACTTGTCGGGCATGGTTTCCCGTTTGTGGAAGGAATCGTTTGTCAGCGCCCGCTGCGTTTGAATGAGGAAGCGCATTTGCGTGAACATGTCCGTGCTCACGCCGGTCACGACGTCGGTGCCGATATTGAAGTTGACGCGGGCGGCAAGCACCGCCCCGGTGGGCGGCAGACCCAACCCCATCTGCATTTCAACTTCCGGAGTAATGGAAACGTTCGAACCGTCGTCGGCGATGACTCTGAACTCATCGGCCGTCAGAAAGTTGGCGTGGACCAAATTGATATCCGGACCGAGCAAACGTTGCTCGGCCAGATTCTGCATTGATTGCGGACGCGGTCCGTGCTTGGCGCAGGCGACGTGGAACGATGCCAACAGCCCGAGCTCGCGAGCGAACCGGATATCCGTTTCCGCGGTGCCTGGCGCGAAATCGGTGCCGCGAATAGCCAGCGCCATCGTAACCAGAGCGTCGCTCGAGGACAGGCGTTCCTTGCGCATTCGCCCGGCGTCGGCGGGATGCGGTTCTTTGGTGCCGAACAGGGTCATCGGCGTGCCGTATGCGAATATTGCGCGGACGCCTGCGTCCTGAAGCGCGTCCACCGCGGCGTCGGCGTGGGCCGGCGTGTTGACGATATGGCACCAGTCAAAAAGTGTCGTGACCCCGGAATTGATTTGGTCGAGAGCTCCGACAAGATTGCCGATATAAGCATCCTGCGGCGTATAAAGCCTGACAACTTTGCCGATCAGAACGTCAAAGTAGTGATCCAGTGTCCAATCCGCGGCAACACCACGCAACGCCGTCTGCCAAAGGTGGATATGTCCGTTGATGAAGCCCGGCATAGCAATCATGCCGCGCCCGTCGATCTCCATCACCGCCCAGCTTCCAACGTTTCGGCCGACCGCAATAATCTTGCCATTGTCGATCAAAAGGTCGCCCGACTCGATGATTCCGAGCGCCGGATCCATGGAAACAATCGTCGCGCCCTTGACTCGTAATCGAGGCAGCATTGCTAATTCCCCAGATGCCCTGGCCTTCCGATCGCGGACGGGCGCTCAATTTACGCTTCATCTACTGTCGTCTTCTAGAGAGCGCGCTCCTGCTTGCCCTGGCCAGGTGAGCACCCAAGGCTACTTGAAGCCTATAAATTTGAACCTTAAAATGAATCCCGCGCACAGTGGCGCGGCGGCCGCGCGAATTTCGCCAGCGCTCAACCGAAGAGGCATCGCGTGCAGGAAACAACCGGCACACCGCCGCTCGATGCGGAAACCAAAGTCACCGAGCGGCCGGGCGATCATGAAAGCGAATTGCGGTTCTGGCTGCGGCTCCTGACCTGCGCGACCTTGATCGAAGGCGAGATCCGCCGCCGGCTGCGGCACGAGTTCGAGGTCACCCTGCCGCGCTTCGACTTGATGGCGCAGCTCGACAAATCGCCCGGCGGCATGACGCTCGGCGAGCTGTCGCAGCGGATGATGGTGTCGAACGGCAACGTCACTGGGCTCACCGAGCGGCTCGTCGCGCTCGGGCTATTGGACCGCCGCCAGTCGCCGAGCGACCGCCGCGCTCAGCTCGTCAGCCTCACCCCGGAGGGCCGCCGGGCGTTCCGCGCCATGGCGCGCGCGCACGAGGGCTGGATCGCCGAGTTCTTCGCCGATCTGACCCCGGCCGACATCGAGGCGTTGATGCGGCTTCTCGCCAAGACCAAGGCGTCGGCGCGGCGCGCGATTGCCGCGGAGACGCCGCGATGACGAGCGCCAATCCGGTCGCGCTGCCGCTTTCGGCCTATGCCGCGCAGCATGTGCGGCTCGCCGTCGCCGGCGCCGTCGCCACGATCACGCTCAACCGCCCCGAGCGCAAGAATCCGCTGACCTTCGAGAGCTACGCCGAGCTCGCCAACATCTTCCGTGCCGCTGCCCGCGACAAGAGCGTCAAGGCGACCGTGATCAGCGGCGAGGGCGGCAATTTCTGTTCCGGCGGCGACGTGTTCGAGATCATCAAGCCGCTCACCGAAATGAAGGCGGCGGGATTGCTCGATTTCACCCGCATGACCGGCGAGCTGGTCAAAGCGATGCGCGCCGCGCCGCAGCCGATCGTCGCCGCGGTCGACGGCGTCTGCGCCGGCGCCGGCGCGATCATCGCCATGGCCTCGGACATCCGCATTGGAACGCCGGGCGCCAAGGTCGCATTCCTGTTCAACCGCGTCGGCCTCGGCGGCTGCGACAAGGGCGCCTGCGCCATCCTGCCGCGAATCGTCGGCCAGGGCCGCGCCGCGGAACTCCTCTTCACCGGCCGTGCGCTCGGCGGCGAGGACGCCGAGCGCTGGGGATTTTTCAACCGGCTGTCGACATCCGATAGACTCCTCGCCGAGGCGCAGGCGCTGGCGGCGGAGCTGGCCGCCGGACCGAGCTTCGGCAACGCCATGACCAAGCGCATGCTGGAAATGGAATGGGCAATGTCGGTTGAGACCGCGATCGAGGCCGAGGCCGTGGCTCAGGCCCTGTGCATGGAAACCGAAGACTTCAATCGCGCCTATCGGGCATTTGCCGAGAAGCGCAAGCCGGTGTTCGAAGGCAACTGAAACGCGCTGCGCGCCGCCGGCCGCTCGCCGGCGGTGCAGCCAGGGATGACGCGCCATGATCCGCTCGGCCCATGTCGACACCTTCGCGCGGGATCATTTGCCCGCGCCCCAGCAGCAACCCGAGTTTTTGTTCGACCTGCCGGAGCTGCGCTATCCGCAGCGGCTCAATTGCGTGAGCACCTTCATCGACGATTGGCTGACCGCCGGCTATGGCGACCGCGATTGCCTGATCTCGCCGACCGAACGGCTCTCCTACGCCGCGCTCGCCGAACGCGTCAATCGCATTGCCAATGTGCTCACCCGCGACCTCGGCATGGTGCCGGGCAACCGGGTGCTGCTGCGCGGGCCGAACAGCCCGATGATGGTCGCGGCCTATTTTGCCGTGATCAAAGCCGGCGGCATCGTGGTTGCGACCATGCCGCTGTTGCGCGCCAAGGAACTCGCCTTTCCGCTGACCAAGGCGGAAATCCGGCTCGCGCTCTGCGATGCGCGCCTTGCCGACGAGATCGAGAAGACGCGGCCGCTCGCGCCGACGCTGCAACGGATCGTCTATTGGGGCTCGGGCGCCGCCGACAGCCTCGAAACGCTGATGCGCAAACCAGGCTACGAGCGGTTCGCGCCTTGCGATACCGCAAGCGACGACGTCTGCCTGATCGCCTTCACCTCGGGCACGACGGGCGTGCCCAAGGGCACCATGCATTTCCAGCGCGACCTGCTCGCGATCTGCGACACCTTCGGCAAGCACGTGCTGCGTGCGGTCCATAACGACCGCTTCATCGGCTCGCCGCCGATCGCTTTCACCTTCGGGCTGGGCGGCCTGGTGTTGTTTCCGTTGCATGTCGGCGCCTCGACCATCCTGCTGGAGAAGGCGACGCCCGACGACCTGCTGCCCGCGATCGGCAAATTCGGTGCGACGATCTGCTTCACTGCACCGACCGCCTACCGGGCGATGCTGGGCAAGCTCGCGGCGCACGACCTTTCCTCGCTGCGCAAATGCGTCTCCGCCGGCGAGACGCTGCCGGCCGCAACCTTCAACGCCTGGCTTGCCACGACCGGCATCCGCATCATCGACGGCCTCGGCTCGACCGAGATGCTGCACATTTTCATCGGCTCGCCCGAGGAGACGGCGCGCGCCGGCGCGACCGGAAAGCCGGTGCCCGGGTACGAGGCGCGCGTCAACGACGAGGCCGGCCGCGAACTCCCCGCCGGCGTCGCCGGCCGCCTCGCGGTGCGCGGCCCAACCGGCTGCCGCTACCTCGGCGACCAGCGCCAGGCCGACTACGTCCAGGACGCCTGGAACGTCACCGGCGACACCTACGTCAGGGACGCTGACGGCTATTTCTGTTATCAGGCGCGCTCGGACGACATGATCATTTCCGCCGGCTACAACATTGCCGGGCCGGAAGTGGAGGCGGTGCTGCTCGAGCACGCCGCGGTCGCCGAGTGCGGCGTGGTTGGCCAACCCGATCCGGAGCGCGGACAGATCGTCAAGGCCTATGTGGTGCTCCGCCAGGGCTTTACCGCCGACGCCGCGCTCACCCGCACGCTGCAGGAGCACGTCAAGTCGACAGTGGCGCCGTACAAATATCCGCGCGCAATCGAATATGTGAACAGCCTGCCGCGCACCGAGACCGGCAAATTGCAGCGTTTCGCGTTGCGGCGCATGGCCGTCGAATCGGCTGCCAGCAAGCTTGCCTCCTAGGGAGATCGAATGTCCGAGGGTCCGATCCGCACGCTTTCGCCGCGTCAGAAATCCAACGTCGTGCTGCAGCCCGCCGGCTGGCCGCAGCCCAAGGGCTACGCCAACGGCATCAAGGCGTGCGGCGACACTCTGTTCGTCGGCGGCATGATCGGTTGGGACGAGCACGGCCGCTTCGCCGCCGACTTCGTCGGCCAGGCGCGCCAGCTCCTCAACAACATCGTCGCCGTGCTCGCCGAGGGCGGCGCCGCGCCGCAGCACGTCGTGCGCATGACCTGGTACGTGCGCGACATGGACGAATATCTCAACGCCCGGCCGGCGCTCGGCGAAGTCTACCGCGAGGTGATGGGCGACCACTTTCCGGCGATGTCGCTCGTCGCCGTCACCCGGCTGGTCGAGCCCCAGGCGCGGCTCGAGATCGAGACCACCGCCGTGGTGCCGGAGCGCTGAGCCGCGGCGCGTTGTTTACGTTGTTGTCCGATTGCGCGCAGCCGACGTTGGCGCAGCCGGTGCGCTCGTGCTTGAATGCCGTAGCTTGCGGCGAGAGTAGGGAGACGCGTGCGATGAACGCGATGACACCAGGAATTACCAAGGCCGGCACCGGCATCGACGGCATCGTCTGGAATATTCTGGGCCAGACCTATGTGCCCAAGCAGCTCTCCGAGCACTCGTTCTCCTGGCACGCGACGCTGCCGCCCGGCACTTTCGTGCCGCCGCACATCCATCCGACTCAGGACGAGTTCATCTACATGCTCGAAGGCCGCTTCGACCTCGTCCTCGACGGCCGCGAGTTCGTCGCCACCACCGGCGACCTGATCCGGCTGCCGATGCAGATCCCGCACGGCCTGTTCAACAAGTCCGACCAGCCGATCAAGTGCTTCTTCTGGGTGTCGCCGACCCGCAAGCTCTACGATTTGTTCTGGGCGATCCACAGCATGAAGGAGCAGACGCCGCCGGAAGTGGTGGCGCTGTCCGCCAAGCACGAAGTGATGTTCCTGCCGCCGCCGGAGTAGGCGCGAGCTTGTTGCTCACGCCGCCTTGTTGACCTGTTCGCGGGCAAAGCCAGCGGTCGAGGCGTAGCCGCGCACGATCGCCTTCCTCTGCTCGAACGAGAGCACGTCGTCGATATTGCTGAAGCCGTCGGGAGCGCGGGCCTCGACCGCGTCGATGACGCCTTCCGGGCCGCCGCGGCGGTTGCTGCGCACGATTTCGGCGGTCATCGGCAGCCGGGTCTGCTCGTAGAGCCAAAGCGCATGCGCCGGATGCTCGGCGTCCTTGAGCCGGTCAGCCAGAAACCGCGCGCCGAGGATCGCCTGCGAGGCGCCGTTCGAGCCGACCGGATACATCGGATGCGCGGCGTCGCCGAGAAGCGTGACGCGGCCGTGGCTCCAGCGCGGCAGCGGGTCGCGGTCGCACATCGGATATTCCCAGAACTCGTTGGTCGCCTCGATCAGGGCGCGCGCGTCGACGTAAGGGATGCGGAAGCGCTGCACGTGCGGCATCAGATCCTCGAAGCGCCCGGGCCGCGACCAGTCCTGCTTCTGCGGAATCGGCATCGACGGATCGCCGACCCGGCCGACCACCGCCCAGTTGGTCAGCCGCTTGTCCGCGCGCGAGCCCTCGGCGATCGGATAGATCACGAGCTTGGCGGCAAGCCCGCCGGCGACCACCATCGAGCGCCCGGTGAGGAATGCCGGCCAATCGATCGCGCCGCGCCAGAGCATGAGGCCGTTCCAGGCGGGCGGTCCTTCGTTGGGATAAAGCTTGTCGCGCACCGTTGAATGGATGCCGTCGGCGCCGATCAGTACGTCGCCGCGCGCAGTATGGCGATGTGCGCCGTTGCGGTCGAAGAAATAGGCGGTCACGCCGCCATCGTCCTGGGTGAACGAACCCAGACGGCAG
>JASHXX010000132.1 GCA_030043335.1 Xanthobacteraceae bacterium | reverse complement strand
GCGTGGTGCAGATCTCGCACCGCTACGGCATGATCCTGTTCATCGCCTCCGAGGTGATGTTCTTCGTCGCCTGGTTCTGGGCCTATTTCAACACCGCGCTGTTTCCCGACGAGCTCAAGGACGTGGCGCGGATCGCCTATACCGGCGGCGTGTGGCCGCCGAAGGGCGTCGAGACCTTCGACCCGTGGCACTTCCCGCTGCTCAACACCCTCATTCTGCTCACCTCGGGCACGACCGTAACCTGGGCGCACCACGCGCTTCTCGAGAACAACCGCAAGGGACTGATCTGGGGCCTTATCTGCACCATCGTGCTCGGCATCAGCTTCACCTGCGTGCAGGCCTGGGAGTACGGCCACGCCGCGTTCCACTATTCCGGCAACATCTACGGCGCCACCTTCTTCATGGCGACCGGGTTTCACGGCGCCCATGTGATCATCGGCACGATCTTTCTGACCGTCTGCCTATTCCGGGCGATGGCCGGGCAGTTCAAGCCGACGCAGCATCTCGGCTTCGAGTTCGCCGCTTGGTACTGGCACTTCGTCGACGTGGTGTGGCTGTTCCTGTTCGCCTGCATCTATGTCTGGGGCGGCGGCGCGCACCCGGAATAACTGCGTCCCCCTCTCCCCGTATACGGGGAGAGGGTTGGGGTGAGCGGGCGCTTCCGTTGCCCGAGCCTATCCTGCAAGGCTCAGGATAGCGGTATCGCCCCCGCACCCGGATCGCCGCGCGATCCGACCTCTCCCCGCGCGCGGAGAGGTGAAACGGGTCCGCTCGCGCCGGGACGAGCGGCTTGCGATATCGGGGTCATGGAAGAACGCATCACAACTCTTTCCGGAGCCATCCTCGCCGGATTGTCGTGCGCCTGTCCGCGCTGCGGCAAGGGCGGGTTGTTTGAGGGATTCCTGACGGTGCGGCCGCGCTGCGAAGTGTGCGGTCTCGACTACGGCTTCGCCGATTCCGGCGACGGGCCGGCTGTATTCATCATGTTCCTCGCCGGCTTCATCGTCGTCGGTGCCGCGTTGATCACCGAGATCGCATATCAGCCGCCGTTCTGGGTGCATGCGGTGCTGTGGCTGCCGCTTATCCTCATCGTCACGCTCGGGCCGCTGCGGCCGATGAAGGGGCTGATGATCGCGCTGCAATACCACCACCAAGCCGCGGAAAGCCGCTTCGGCGGAGAGCACTGAGCGTGCCGTCCGCGGCGCGGCGCTCCTGGTTCGGCCTTCTCGTCCCGGCCCTGCTCGCATTTGCAGTCCTGATCGGGCTTGGCACGTGGCAGCTCGAGCGCAAGGCATGGAAAGAAAGCTTGATCGCGGCGCTCAATGAGCGTGTCGCGGCTGCGCCCAGCGCCTTGCCTGCGCCCGCCGCCTGGCCGCGCCTCGACCAGGCGAGCGAGGAATTTCGCCGCGTCACCTTCGGCGCCACCTTCGATCATGGCAACGAAGCTCTCGTCTACGCCGCGGCTTCCGCCTTCCGCCCGGACGTGTCCGGACCCGGCTACTGGGTGTTCACGCCGGCGCGGCTTGCCGGCGGCGCGCTCGTCATGGTCAATCGCGGCTTCGTACCGGAGGCGCGGCGCGATCCCGCTTCGCGCGCTCAAGGTCAGGTCGCCGGAGCGGTCGAGATCACCGGCGCGCTGCGCTGGCCGGAGCCGCGCAGCTTCTTTTCGCCGGCCGACAATCCGCAGAAGAATCTCTGGTTCGTCCGCGATCCGCTCGCAATCGCCACAGCGAAAGGAATCGGCCCGATCGCGCCGTTCTATGTCGAGCAGGAATCCCCGGTCCCACCCGGCGGCTTGCCACAGCCGGGCAAGATCGTGGCGACGTTGCGCAACGCGCATCTGCAATACGCCATCACCTGGTACGGCCTCGCGGGGGTGCTCGTGGTCATGTTCGTCGTTTGGGCGCGCGCTTCATTGCGGGACGCCGGCAAGGCGAATGGGCCCGGAATGACGCAGATTTAGCCTTCCTTGTGGAACGGCAGACTCTCCTATAACTGTGCCTTCTATCGGGAGGCGGCGGCGGATTGCCGCCGGCATAATAAATCCCGTACAATCAAAGGCTTAGCTCGACCAACCCGGCTTGCTCCGGGCCTTGGAGACGGATCGGCGTGCAGTACGTCTCGACCAGAGGAGAGGCCCCAACGCTCGGCTTCGCCGAGGCGATGCTCGCGGGGCTTGGCCGCGACGGCGGCCTCTATGTGCCAGAAGCCTGGCCGCGGCTCGAGCCGAAGGCGATCCAGGCTTTCGCCGGCCAGCCTTATGCCGAGGTCGCCGTCGAGGTGATCCGCCGCTTCACCGCCGATTCGATCGCCGAGGCCGACCTCGCGCGGATGGCGAACGAGGCCTATGGCACCTTCCGCCATCCCGCGGTGGCGCCGCTTCTCCAACTCGGCGTCAACACCTTCGCGCTGGAGTTGTTCCACGGGCCGACGCTGGCGTTCAAGGATTTGGCGATGCAGCTCCTGGCGCGGCTGATGGATCACGTGCTGGCGACGCGGGCCGAGCGCCGCACCATCGTGGTTGCGACCTCAGGCGATACCGGCGGAGCCGCGGTCGAGGCCTTCCGCGACCGCGCGCAAGTCGACCTCGTCGTCCTCTACCCCAACGGACGCATCTCCGAGGTGCAGCGGCGCATGATCACCACGGCGCCGAGCGCCAACGTGCACGCGCTCGCCATCGACGGCACCTTCGACGACTGCCAGGGAATCGTGAAGGGCCTGTTCAATCACGCGGCGTTCCGCGATCGGGTGCGGCTCTCCGGCGTGAATTCGATCAACTGGGCGCGGATCGTGGCGCAGGCGGTCTATTACTTCACCGCCGCGGTCGCGCTCGGCGCACCGCACCGCGCCGTCGCCTTTACCGTGCCGACCGGCAATTTCGGCGACATCTATGCCGGCTATGTGGCGCAGCGCTTGGGCCTGCCCGTCGACCGCCTCGTCATCGCCACCAACGTCAACGATATCCTCGCCCGCACGCTCGCGACCGGCACCTACGAGCTGCGCGCGGTGGTGCCGACCACTTCGCCGTCGATGGACATCCAGGTTTCCTCGAATTTCGAGCGGCTCTTGTTCGACGCCTATGATCGCCACGCCGACGCGATCCGTGCGTTGATGGCTTCGCTCGCGCAATCGCGCCGCTTCACGCTATCGGCGCCGGCGCTCAGCCAAATCCGCGCGCTGTTTTCTGCCGATCGTGCCGACGAGGACGAGGTCGCCGCCACCATCCGTACGGTCAGGCGCGAGACCGGCACTCTGGTCGATCCGCACAGCGCCGTCGGCATCGCCGTCGCCGAGAAGGAGCTGCGCGACCCGGCGGTGCCGATGGTGGTGCTCGAGACCGCGCATCCGGCGAAGTTCCCCGCGGCGGTCGAGGCCGCCTGCGGCGTGCGCCCGGCCTTGCCGGAATGGCTGTCCGATCTCGATAAGCGTCCGGAGCGCGTAACCGTGCTGCCGGTTGATCAGTCCGCGGTCGAGCGCTTCGTCCTGAAGGCGAGCCGGGCCGCACAGGAAGGAGCTGCTGCATGAGCGTTGCGGTGACGACCTTGAAATCCGGCATCACCGTAGTGACCGACACGATGCCGCATCTGGAGACCGCCTCGCTCGGGGTGTGGGTCAATTCCGGCAGCCGCGACGAGCGCCGCCAGGAGCACGGCATCTCGCATTTCCTCGAACACATGGCGTTCAAAGGCACGCGGCGGCGCAATGCGCGGCAGATCGCCGAGGAGATCGAGGCCGTCGGCGGCGACCTCAACGCCGCGACCGGGGCCGAGAGCACCGCCTATTACGCGCGCGTGCTCAGGGCCGACGTGCCGCTCGCGCTCGACGTGCTTGCCGACATCCTCTCCGATCCGGCCTTCGACCCCGACGAGGTGCTGCGCGAGCAGAACGTCATCATCCAGGAGATCGGCGCCGTGCTCGACACTCCGGACGATCTCATTTTCGAGCACCTGCAGCTTACCGCCTTTCCCGACCAGCCGCTCGGCCGCTCGATCCTCGGCACGCCGCAGACGGTGCGCAGCTTCGACGGCGCGAAATTGCGCGACTATCTGGGGCGCCAGTACCGCGCCCCCGATATCGTCGTCGCCGCGGCCGGCGCCGTCGATCATCAAGCCGTGGTCGGCGAGGTCGAGCGGCGCTTTGCGGCGTTCAACGGCCCGGCGAGTCCGACGCCGGAGCCGGCGCGGTTCGGCGGCGGCGTGCATGTCGAGAAGCGCGAGCTCGAGCAGGTGCACATCGCGCTCGCGCTCGCCGGCGTCTCCCAGCACGATCCGGCGCTCTACAGTACCCAGGTGTTCACCAATATTCTCGGCGGCGGGATGTCGTCGCGGCTGTTCCAGGAAGCGCGCGAGAAGCGCGGCCTGTGCTACTCGATCTATGCCTTCCATGTGCCTTATTCCGACGTCGGCATGTTCGGCCTCTATGCCGGCACCGATGCCGCCGACACCTCCGAGCTGATGCGCCTCATCGTCGAGGAGATCGCCAACGCCGCGGCGACCCTGTCCGAGCCCGAGGTGGCACGCTCCAAGGCGCAGATGAAGGCCGGCATGCTGATGGCACTGGAAAGCTCCGGCGAGCGCATCGGCCAGCTGGCGCGGCAGATGCTCGCCTGGGGCCGGCCGATTCCGCTC
The DNA here is from genome assembly GCA_030043335.1 of Xanthobacteraceae bacterium. Lineage (GTDB taxonomy): Bacteria > Pseudomonadota > Alphaproteobacteria > Rhizobiales > Xanthobacteraceae > BOG-931. The sequence goes on along the minus strand of JASHXX010000132.1, from coordinate 353 downwards.
GAGGAGCTGATCGAGAAGGTCGAGGCGGTGACGGTCGAGAGCGCGCGCGCCGCCGGGCGAGCGCTGATCGGCCGCGGCAAGCTCGCCACCGCCGTGATCGGACTGGGCTCCGGTCTTGAAAGCGCCGCGGCCATTGCCGAGACTCTGACCCGCCGGGCCGCGTGATCGAACGCTCGGGGTCGATCCGCTCGCCCGGCGCAGCGTGGTAAAACTACGGCGTCATGGCGTTTTTCCGCACCATCAATTTCTCCGAGCCGCTGCCGTGCGTTGCCGGCGAAGGCGTGGTGCTGCGCACGCCGCAAATGACCGACTACAATGAGTGGGCGGCGCTGCGCGAGAAGAGCCGCGCTTTT
>JASHXX010000016.1 GCA_030043335.1 Xanthobacteraceae bacterium | reverse complement strand
AGCGACTGATCCAGCATAGGAGCGGACTTCCCACGCCAGATATTTCGGCCGCCTAAAATGCCAGGTAGGAGATCGACCAATGGAAAACGCTATTAATCGAGCGCGGGTCAAAAGAGCTTTGGAAGCGCTCCGCGAAGCCGAGAGGGAACTCGAAGCTGCGCTAAGAGAAGCCGACAGGCCGCGTGCTGATCCGCCGTCTAACGCTGCCAAGGTGGCCAAGCGCCGTTTGAGGCGTCTGCTTGAAGGTTGATTTGGCCCGAGCCATATACCTCATCCGCCGGCAGTCGCGCGTGGTCGATCACTAGCGCGACGTTAGCGGTAGCTCGATGTCTATCGCCTGGCTTTCCGTTACGTGCCTGACCCAGAGTACCTGTCGCCCCAATCCTCAGCCCGTCACCAACCGAATTTGTAGTTGATGCCCGCAGTCACCATCTGGAAGTTGCGATTGTTGGTGCTGATTGTATCGCCCGGGAAGGTCCCGATGGCCGGAACAACAAAAGTCGGGTTATTCAGGCCAACATAATCGTACTCGGCTCTCACGGACCAAGTTCCCGCAAAAGCCCACTCGACGCCGAAGCCCGCCGTCCAGCCGGTATTGGTGTTGCTGGTGGAGGGAGCAAACGCAACGCCGTTGATGGCGATCGAGGGGTTGCTTGCCCCGACCCAAGCGGCGCCGCCCTTTGCGTAGGCGAGCACACGGTCGAACGCATAACCAAAACGGCCGGTCACCGTCGTCAGCCATCGATTATTGATAGCAACCGAGACAGGAACTCCGCCGATAGTCGCCGAGTTCGTGTTGTTTGTATTGGGAAGCCAATCGAAGTCCGCTTCGATGCCGATGACGGCGACGCCCCAGAATTGGTAATTCGGAAATTGGTAATTCAGACCGACTTGGCCGCCACCCACGAATTGGGTGCTGCTAGTGCCCGAGAAGCTGTTACCATTGGTGTCGGTAATGCTGATATTGTTCCACCCAGCTCCGAGATTGCCGCCGAAATAGAAGCCGGACCAGTTGTAGGGCGGAGGCGGAGGCGCCTTCGAGATCGGTCCCGGTGGCGGCATATCAGCCGCCAATGCGGCGGATCCCGCCCAAGCGCTCAGTGCAACTGCCAATGCTAACCGTTTCATAAATATGCCCTCTCACGGCCCTAGCGCGAACCCAAATCGTGGCCTTGCATTCTACTCGGTCGGCCAATGGAAGGCTGTCACAAATAGGCAACAGGTGGCTGAAACACTTTGGCTAAATCTTGGCTACTGGCCTTTTTCAGTTTGGGATATTACCCTTTCTCCCAGCCAGACGGACGCCGACGCCGGCGGTCTACTCGCCTTCGAGGAATATGACTCCAGCACCTTCCAATGCGCCTTGAATTACTACGGCCGAAACATAGCCAGTCACTGGGCGACCGCTTTTTTCTGAGTGGCCGTCCGAGCCGCCCGAGGCCTTGCCCGCCCGCTAAACGCGGCTTAGCTCGCTTTCTACCGCAACGCGTTCATGATCTTCGTGGGCGCTTTTGATCGCATACTGAAATTCTCAAACCACCGCCGGCAGCCGCCTAGTGATTTGGTAGGGACCCGACGACGCGCCAGACGCCAACCTCGATTTCTTGGGATGAAAATAGACGAGCTGATCGATCTTAAATTTGTGCTCGGTCATCGCGAACAACCTTGAGCAGCGGGCAACAGATTCCGGGTCAGTTCTTAGCGCCTCTCGTTCGCCTTTAGAACGGTCAACCGACGTAAACGTTAATTGCGATGCGATGGCCTTCCGGCTACTCAGCCCGTCGTATTCGTTGAGAAGACGATCGAGAGGCGCGGACAAGGGACCATCAAAGTGAAGGCCAGAGCGACTACTGCCACGATGCCGCCGCGGTCGACGTATTCATTTTTGCGTACCACCTACGCGCCCGGAAAACGCTGAGGCGACAGCCACTGCGCCGTCCGCAGGCTTTAGGGCGAGGGACGGCAAGGGCCGCGGCGCAGGTCCGGCCAACACCTCGGCGCCGTTCCTAGGATCGTAGACCGAGCCGTGGCAGGAGCAGACAAAAGCATCGCGGTCTTTCGACCACATGTTCACGGCGCACCCCTGGTGAGTACAGACGCCGGAATAGGCGACCACGCCCGCGGCTGATCGCGCTCGTGTTTCTTCGCTCAACCCAGCCGGATCGAAACGTGTCAGGATCACTAGGTTTAGCGGCGTTTCGTTGCGTACGGTGCCGTCTTGGCTCACCGGATATGCCTGCACTTGTGGACCGCCAAGCGGGAGATCATCTATCTGAGTGACTTGTCCCTTCTTGGGGCCGGTTAAGAACACAAAGCGATCGTCCGGCTGTGGAGGCATTTTTGCCGCCTCCTCGTCAGCCCGGGCCGCACCAAAGAGCAACGGCGTCAGGGTCAACCCGAGGACAGCGCGACGTCCGAAAAGCGGACCATTGGGAAAGTCAAGCCTACGCATGTCTTGAACCTCGAGCCATTCTAATTCGCCCTAGGGGCAGCCCACTGGGGAAAATCAAGCCTGCGCATGTCTCGAACCTCCAGTCATTCTAATTCGCCCTAGGGTAGCCTCTTCAAGCTGGATCAGTCGCACTCGCGTCTCGCCCTACTCAGTTCCATTGACGTTGGCGATGAGGCGCAGCGACACCATGGCCATCTCATCGGTGCCATGGATGTACCCGACGCGGAACAGCCCGTTTATCGGGTGCTTGCCGGGCTTAGTGGCTCGCAAACCGATCGCGAAGATCAGTGCCTCATCCTGCACCGTGGCCGGCACTATCTCGCGGTCGAAGGCAACGCTGTCATCCTCGGAAGAAAGCTTAATCACCCGATTGTTGTAGGAATGGAGAATGCGGTAGCCTTCACGAGTTCGCAGGGTCGCCAGCATTACCGAGTGCTCGCCGACCTTGACGGTGACGTCACCCACTTCGATGACGTAGGCGGTTGATTCCTCGGCGACGCCTCCGGCGTTCGTGATGGACGCCAAGCCTATCGCAAGTACAGCGCTCCGCGCGAGTACACAAAGGCGCGTGAGGATCAAATCTGGTCGAGCATATTGAAGCATCGTGACAGATCGGCTGAGCATGATCGAACCAATGAAAAGGCTAGCCGCAAGCGTTGGCGGCTAGCCCTGAAGACCCAAAGGGTGACGACGCAGGGCATTCACTTAGAAACGGCGAATACCCAAACGACTCCCCCCTGCGGTACATCCTTCTGCCATCCGACTAGCTCGCTCATGAGGCCTTCTTGGAAGGCAGCATCGACACCGTACCCGGACTGCACGGCGACATACTGCACGCCGTTGACCTCAAAGGTCGAGGGAGGTGCAATGATGCCGGAGTTGGTCTTGAACTGCCAAAGCTGCTCACCAGTCCTAGCATCGTATGCACGGAACTCCCGGTCATTGGTGCCGCCCGCGAAGACGAGGCCACCGGCGGTGGTCAGAGGAGACCCCCACATCATCGAGCCGGAATACAGGTCACGCCAGACTCGTTGACCGGTATTGACGTCGTAGGCTTGGAGCTCGCCGTAGAAGGCAGCCTTCGTATCGACCGAGAAATGGAGGTCGGGGATGGCGACGCCCGTCCACCACTGCCCAGGAACACGCTCCTCGACCTTGCCTTCCAGGGTGTTGCAGTGGTTTTCGTTGGAAGGAATGTACACCAGCCCGGTCTTCGGGTTGTAGGCTTCATAAGGCCAGTCCTTGCCACCCCAGAGGCCGGGGCAGAATTGCGCGGCCTTGCCGGTTGCTGGCTTGTGCGCCATGTCTATTTCCGGGCGACCGGTCACTTTGTCGATGCTCTTGAAGACGTTCTGGGGCACGTACCCCTCGGATCTGAGATAGGAGATGCTGCCGTCGGGGTTGCGCTTGAGCCAGTACAGGTAGCCGTTGCGCGCTGGCTTAAACAACCCTTTGGTGGCGCTCCCGCCGTCCTGGAAATCAACCAGCATCGGCGCGTTCATCTCATCCCAATCCCACGACTCATTTTGGTGGTATTGGAAATAGCCTTTGATCTTGCCGGTGTCGCCATCGAGCGCGAGCGTCGATGACGTGTACAAATTGTCGCCCGGCCGCTGATCACCAAACCACGGTGACGCATTGCCGACGCCCCAGAAGACCGTGTTCGTATCCGGATCGTAGTTCCCGGTCATCCAGGTGCCGCCACCACCAGTCTTCCAGGTGTCGGCCTTTTGCCAAGTCTCGCTCCCCGGCTCGCCCGGCGCCGGAATGGTGTAGGTCTTCCAGGCCGACTTGCCAGTCTTGGCGTCGAAGGCTTCGACGAAGCCTCGTACGCCAAATTCGCCGCCCGCAACCCCGATCAGAACCTTCCCCTTCACAATCAGGGGGGCCATCGTCATGTAATAACCAGTCTTCCAGTCCTCGACTGGCGTCTCCCAGACGACCTTGCCAGTTTTAGCATCGAGCGCAACCAGCACGGCATCCAACCCCGCGACATAGACCTTATCGTCGTAAAGCGCGACACCGCGATTGGTATTGTGCAGCGCGCTGAACCCCTCTGGCAGCTTGCGCTTATAACGCCAGAGCAGGTTTCCGGAGGCTGCATCGAGCGCGATTACCTGGGTGTACGGCGTCGTGACGAACATGACTCCGTTGTTTACGATCGGCGGCGATTCGTGCCCCGAATCCACCCCGGTGGAGAAGCTCCAAACCGGCACCAGGTTTTTCACGTTTCCGGTGTTGATCTGGTCGAGCGCGCTGTAACTCCAACCCTTGTAATTGCCGCGTGTCATGAGCCAATTTCCCGGTTCAGGATTGGCTAGACGCGCGTCGGTCACCGGCGTGTAATCCGATGCACAAGCTGAGCCTGCCGCCCCCGCGAATACGAAGGCCGCGAAGCACGCGCCGGTTAGAAGGCTTCTGCGTTTCAGATTGATTCGCTTGCAGTGCATTGACGTCTCCTCCCTACCGTCTTGTTTGATGTTGAGTTGTGTCCCCTCGACACTCTGTTCTAAGGGGGACATCGAGAGCGTTGCCGCATCCCGATGTCCCCAGACACCTTGCCTATTAGGTTCTTGTTAGGTCTACGTCGGAATTTGCGCTCCGATCGGCAGGCGGCGGATGCGCTTGCCGGTCGCAGCAAAGATCGCGTTGCAGAGCGCCGGGGCGAACGGCGGCACGCCCGGCTCGCCCACGCCGCTCGACGGCACGTCGATGCCGTTCTCGACGATGTGGGTGTTGGTCACCGCCGGGGATTCGTCGTGGCGCACCACCTGGTAGTCGTTGAAGTTGCTCTGCTCGATACGGCCGTTCTTCAGCGTGATCTCGCCATATTTGGCGAGCGAAAGCCCCATCACGGCCGCACCTTCAATCTGCGAGCGGATGCGCTCGGGATTGACATAGAAGCCGCAGTCGATCGCGGTGTCGACGCGCGGCACCGAGAAGTTGCCTTTGCCGTCGACCGCGACCTCAACCACCGTGGCGATATAGCTCACGAAGCTGCGGTGCGCGGCGATGCCGAGCCCGTGACGCGGCGGCAATTGCCGCCCCCAACCGGCCTTCTCGGCCACCAGCTCGGCGACCCGGCGCAACCGCCCGGTGTCCACCGGATAGACGTCGTGCGGCTCGCCATAGTCCCACCACGGCGTGGTCGCCTTCTCCGGCGCGGTCACGATCCGCGGCGGGCCGATCAGCTCGAGCAGCATGTCCTTGGGATCGCGGCCAAGCTCATGCGCGATCTCGGCGACGAATGACTGGATCGCCCAGGCATGCGCCACGTTGTTGACCGAGCGGAACCAGCCGACCCGCAGATGCGACTGCGCTTCGCCGCTCTCCAGCCGGACATTCGGCACGTTGAAGGGCGTGTCGACGAATCCCATCCCGAGCTCGATGAACTGCGGATATTTCGGATCGGGCATGAAATTCGCGAACAGGCTCGGAGCGGCGCTGCGGTGCCGCCAGGCAACGACCTTGTTGTCCTTGTCGATGCCGGCTTCGAGCCGCTCCGCCGTCACGGTGTGATAGAAGCCGTGGCGGATGTCGTCCTCGCGGGTCCACACCACCTTGACCGGCGCGCCGTCCATCGCCTTGGACAGCAGCGCCGCTTCGTTGGCGAAGTCCCATTTCGACTTGCGGCCGAAGCCGCCGCCGAGCAGCGTGAGGTAGAGGGTCACGTTCTTCGGCTCGACGCCGAGCAGCTTGGCAACGCCGTCGCGGGCGCCGCCCGGGCTCTGCACCGAAGTCCAGATCTCCCACTTGTCGCCGGTCCGGCGTGCGGTCGCGGCCGGCGGCTCCATGGTCGCGTGCGCGAGGTGCGGCGAGTAGTATTCCGCCGTGATCACCTTGGCGGCCGAGCCGAGCGCGGCATCGACGTCGCCTTCGCTGCGCTCGAGCTTGCCGGGCTTGCGGACGTTCTCTTCCAGCAGCGCCTTGTAGCTGACGGAATCGAACGAGGCGTTCGGCCCGTCGTCCCAGACGATCTTGAGCGCGTCGCGGCCCTTGAGCGCCGCCCAGGTGCTGTTGGCGATCACCGCGACTCCGGCCAGCGGCGAGAACGCTGCCGGCGGCGGCGTGCCGTCGATGGTGACGACTTTGACGACGCCCGGGACCTTCATGGTCTCGGCGGCATCGTAGGAGGCCACCTTGCCCTCGACCACAGGCGACCGAGCGATCACTGCGAACTTCATGCCCGGGATCTTCACGTCCTGGCCGTAGATCGCTTTACCGGTGGTGATGTCGAACAGGTCGACCACCGAGATCGTGCCCTTGCCGATATAGCGGAACGCGCTCGGCTCCTTGAGGCGCAACTTATCGAGGGGAGGCGCCGGTAGGGCCGCGGCGTCGGCGGCAAGCTCGCCATAGCCCAGTGTCTTGCCCGAACTGGTGTGCACGACTTCGTGCAGCCGGGCCTTGACCTCGCTGACGTCGACGCCCCAGCGCTTGGCCGCGGCGGTCTCCAGCATCTGCCGCGCGCCGGCGCCGACCTGGCGCATCGGCTGGATGAAGTGCCGGACGCTGCGCGAGCCGTCGGTATCCTGGTTGCC
>JASHXX010000131.1 GCA_030043335.1 Xanthobacteraceae bacterium | reverse complement strand
ACGCCGATATAGCCGATCGCGAGCAGGATCGAGAGCCACACTCCGACCATGTAGATTTCCGGAAGCTCAAGCGGGTCCTCGCCTTCCCAAGGGAGCTGGTAGTGAAAGAACACCAGCGCGGTCGCGCACAGCATGGCGAACATGCCGATCAGCAGGGTCATACGCGGCGGCAGCGCAGTTGCCGAGATCAGCACCGGACCGAGCAGCAGGAAGGAGAATGGATTCTCCAGGCCGCCGGTGAGGTAAACCAGCGCCGCCAGCTCGGCGATGTCGAAGGCCAACAGCCACGCCGCATGCTCGGGCGCGAGCCATTGTGTCTGCCGCAGGCCGATGCGCAGCGCGACGTTAAGCAGCGCCGGCAGCGCGATCACCCCAAGGCAGAGCCAGATCGGCACGTCGAACTCGAGGCCGAAATGCACCACCAGGACGGTCGCCAACTGGCCGAAAACCGCGAGCCAACGCAGCCGCACCAGCGTATCGAGCCGGACATTCCGCGATTGCTGGGTGCGTGGCAGACCGAACATGCCCGTAAATGTAGGTCGGACCGGGCCTATTCCAAACGAGCCGGTCAGGGATTCCAGGCCGGCCGCGCTGCAGCGACGCCGGCACCGCCAAGGCTGCCACGCGTTTTTTCGATCACCTTTAGAAGGGCGCGCAGCGTGTCGGCGACGCCTTGCCCGCTTACCGCCGACACCAGAGAGGGCGGCGTCTTGGCCGCCCGCTTGAGCCGCGCCATTTGGCGCTTGATCGTCTCGGCGCTCAACGCGTCGGCCTTGCTCAGCGCGACGATCTCCGGTTTGTCCGCAAGCCCGTGGCCGTAGGCGACTAGCTCCGCGCGGACGGTCTGATAAGCGGCAGCGGCGTCGTCGGTCGTCCCGTCGACGAGATGGAGAAGCACCCGGCAGCGCTCCACATGGCCGAGAAAGCGATCGCCGAGACCTACCCCTTCATGCGCGCCCTCGATCAGACCGGGAATATCGGCAAGCACGAATTCACGCTCGTCGATCTCAACGACGCCGAGTTGCGGAATGAGCGTCGTGAAGGGGTAATCTGCGATCTTCGGCTTCGCGGCGGTGACCGCAGCAAGGAAGGTCGATTTGCCGGCGTTCGGCAGGCCGACGATGCCGGCGTCGGCAATGAGCTTGAGCCGCAGGCGGATGGTAAGCGCCTCCCCGGGCTGGCCGGGATTGGCGCGGCGCGGCGCGCGATTGGTCGAGGTCTTGAAATGGGCATTGCCGAAACCGCCATTGCCGCCGCGGGCGAGCGTGGCCGCTTGGCCGGGTTCGGTCAGATCGGCCAGTAGTGCCTCGCCGTCCTCTTCGTAGATCTGGGTGCCGACCGGCACCTTCAGGACCGCATCGGCGCCGTTGGCGCCGTGGCGGTCCTTGCCCATGCCGGCGCCGCCGTTCTTGGCCGTGAAATGCTGCTGGTAGCGGTAGTCGATGAGCGTATTGAGGCCTTCGACCGCTTGCGCGATCACGTCGCCGCCCTTGCCGCCATCCCCGCCATTAGGCCCGCCGAATTCGATGAATTTTTCGCGCCGGAACGACACGCAGCCATTGCCGCCATCGCCGGAGCGGATATAGACCTTGGCCTCGACAAGAAATTTCATCGCTTCCTGCAACGCCTGCGGCGCGGAATAAAACCGGCAACGGCACTAATGCCCGCGGGTGCGATCTTCAGCGCCTGGTGCGGCCCTGATATTCGGCGCCGCCCTGATGTGACATCGATATGCCATAGGGCATTCAGGTCGGGTGTTTCAATGCGCAAACCAACGATGGCTCGGCCGGCGCCGCTCGCCACACATTAGCCGGCGGAACCCGGACGGCCCGATCAAAGCGGCGCCGATGTCGCGAAAGCCGCGAGGCTTCACGTCACGCTGCGTACCCGCCCCCAGGACTTGAGCGAGAGCCAGAGCTTGCGATCAAGCCGGAAGCGGTCGGTGGGCGCAGCCGAATTGATGGCACGGATGCGCGTCAGGCGTACGCCGGTCCATTGGAAGCCGCATTTCTCCAGCACGCGGCGCGAGGCCGGGTTGCTCACGCGCGCGCCGGCGACGAGCGCCTCATGCTCAAGCTCGCCGAACGAGTAGTCGACGAGCGCGCGCACCGTCTCGGTGGCATAACCGCGTCCCCAATAGGCCGCGCCCAGCCAATAGCCGATTTCCGGTCCGCCTTCGCGCGGATCGATCCCGCATCCGCCGATCAGGTCGCCGTCGAACACGATCGCGAACGCGACCTCGCCATTGCCGCCGTTGACCGCCTCGATGAATTTCCTGGCGTCGTCGACGCCATAGGGATGCGGAATGCGCGCGGTGTTCTCGGCGAGGCGACGATCATTGGCGATAAGCGCAATCGCTTTTACGTCCTCAACACGCGGCGCGCGCAGGGTCAGCCGCTCGGTCTTGAGGACGGGGATACTGCGCTCTCTCCTGGTCTCGTCTCCGACATCTTCATATAGCGTCATGGCGTGGGCTCCTGCGCAAAAACCGAAAGGGGGAGCCGGCATCCCGGTCTCCCCCTTTTCGGAGCCCATTCGGGCCCGCCGGTTCGACTGGATGCCGGCGGACCTCATATGATCCACCGTTCTACTGGGCCGCGGCCTCGGTCATCGGAAGTACCGACACAAAGACGCGGCCTTTGGCTTTGGTGCGGAACTGAAGCCGACCGTCGATCAGGGCAAACAGCGTATGGTCGCGGCCGACGCCGACATTGCGGCCGGCATGCCATTTGGTGCCGCGCTGGCGCGCGATAACGTTGCCGGCGACAACCTCCTCGCCGCCGAAAATCTTGATGCCCAGGCGTTGACCGCCAGAATCGCGGCCGTTACGCGACGAACCGCCTGCTTTCTTATGAGCCATTGCTGGCCTCCGAACCTTTCTTGGCCATATCCCTACATCGGATTCGTGACAAAAGCATCACTCCTCCACATCACTTCTTCTTACCCTTTGGCGGCGGTTTTTTGGCCTTTGCCGCCGGCGGCTTGGATTTCGGCTTCTCCGGTTTCTTGGCCGGGGCCTTGCGCTTCTTTGCGGCGGTCTCCGCGGCCGGTGCCGCAGCTTCGGCGGCGGCCTTCACCGGAGCCTCCGGCATCGCCGGCGCAGGCGCGGGAGCGCGTTTCGGCCGCGGCGGCGCGGTCTTGCTCGGCTTCTTGCCGTCGGTGAGGATTTCGGTGATGCGCAAAAGCGTGAATTCCTGGCGATGGCCGCGCTTGCGCCGCGAATTCTTGCGCCGGCGTTTCTTGAAGGCGATGATCTTCGGCCCGCGCGCCTGCTCGAGCACCTCCGCGGCCACGGTCGCGCCGGCGACAATGGGCGCTCCGAGCGTTACGCTGTCGCCGCCGACGACGAGCACCTCGCCGAACTCCACGATCTGGCCGGGCTCGCCCTTGACCTTGTCGACCTTGAGCACGTCGTCGGCGGCCACCCGGTATTGCTTGCCGCCTGTTTTGAAGACCGCGAACATCCTTGTCCTCGTGTTCGATCCCGGTGCTCGGATTGGTCCGGACCGGCTTTTTCAAATCGTTGCTGCTAGCTAGAGCGCGCGCCGGCAAACCTTAACGGCTCGCCGCGAGCGGCGCCGCGGCCCTTATGGCGGGACGCCAAATCGCTGTCAAGAAATGCAACGGAACGCGCCGAGGGTCGGACGCTTAGTTTCCAATCCTGATGTCGGTGTGGGCGCTCACCGCCATCAGCCACTGGCCGTTGCGTCTCGTCCACAGCCGAACGGCGCGGAAACGCGAGCGCGCCTCCGGCGTCAGATGGGTCGCGATCATCACCGCGCCGTCGCCATAGGCCGACACTTCCATATGCTCAACTTCGCCGATCGTCACCGCGGTCTTGCTCTCCTTCTGACGCTCGATCAGCGCCATGCGCGCGGCCTTCGAGGCCGGCGCTCCGCCGCTTCCATAGAGCACGAAATCGTCGGCGACGTGCCTGCTCCATTCGCCGGCGTCGTGGGCGGTGACGGCCTTCGCGATCGCCTGGAAGGATTTGACGATCTCCTGCTCGGTCGGCGAACGCACGCGATACGGAATGGCCTCGCAAGGATTTTTGCACTCGGACGGATTTGCCGGCGCGACCGGCGCAGCTGCTGCGGCATCGGCTGCGGCAAGCGGCACCTCCTGCATCACCAGGGCGCGCCAAGCCCGCTTCTGCTTGACCCAAATATCGAGAAAAAGCGTATCGGCTCCCGACGCCGATTTATGGTGGCCCGTTACCAGGGCCACAAGCCCGTAGATTTTCACGTCAACGTCGGTTGCCGAGCCGGCGGCGACGGCCTTGAGATCCGCGAGAAAATCCTTGCGCAAATGGATCTGGCCAGCCGCATCGACGAAGGTGAATTCGAGCGCCAGCAGTCGGCGGGCGATCCCTTTATCGCCGGCGCGTATTGCTGTGCTGAGTGTGTCGTCGGCGGCGACGACCGCTGCGCCGGCGGCGGGCAGCGGCGGCCTGGGCTGCGCCTTGGGTCCCACGATGAGAACCGCGATCAAAACCGCGGCGACGAGCGCACCGACCCCACCCCATAAGACGGCCCGTCGCACGACTATCGATCGGGCCGCCGAGGTCGCCCCGGGCATACTCCTCCTCCGCGAATTTCGCCCCCCGGTCGCGGTCGATGGTCCCGGCCGCCCGGCGCAACATCATGGCATTTTTCGGCCAACAAAGCTTCGGATGCGTTACCGCCGGCAGCTCAGCCGCAATGACCCTTGTGGCAGTGCTTCACCCCCCGATGGTAGTAGTGCCCATGGCCTTTCCACCCTGGGTGCATGGCGTTGCGGCAGGGCGCGCTGAGCTGCGGCCGCTTCGCCAGCATGCACCTTTTGACCTTCGCTTCGTCCGGGATGAAGTCATTGCAGAGGCGCAGAGCATCGGACACGCAAAGCTCGCGAGGATCGCCCTGAGCATTGGCCCCGTTCAAGCCGGCAACAAGTGCAACCATGGGCAGGGCAACGCCTAGGACGAGACGCAAATGACGCATGGGTTAACTCCCCGAGACGACGCGAGCCAACTCCCGCGCTGATGCACCCTAGCGGTGCAGCGGGCCGCCGTCGATGGTCTCTATCCGGGCGGAAGTCAAATCCAAACGGATCTTGGCAACGCCGCTATCGCCGGCGTCAGTGTCCCCACGCGAAATTCGGCGGCCGGCTCTTGCGTCCGCGGGTCAGCTCGTCCGCGCACTTCTCGACCGCGCCCTCGGTCAGCTCCGCGGTAACGTTGTCGAACGACAGGTGCCGGCAAAATATACCGTCAGGCATGGCGTAGACGATGGCCCCTAACCGATCGGTCCCGCGCGCTGCCGCCGCCGACTGCAGCATCGGGTCGATCACGATCCGGCCGCCGATCAAGAGCGCCGCCGCGAGCAGCACCAGGAACAGGGACAAGACAACGGCGAGGCGCGCCGATTTGGCGCGGAAATCCTCGCGGTGAGCGCGAGCGGCCCGGCGCGCACGCGCACTGACATGGTCCGCCGCCGCGACCCACGAAACCGCGTCGGCGCCTGTTCGCTGGCCTGCGCGCATGGCGCGAGAATACCGCTAAATAATGCAGCTGCAGATAACGACTTGTCCTCAATTTGATTCGAAATTCCACCGCGCTCGGCACGGATGCTATGGTTCGCTCATGCGCACGAAAGTCGTCATCGTCGGCGCCGGCCCGGCCGGCTTGCTGCTCGGCCAGCTTCTCCACCTCCGCGGCATCGACAACATCATCCTGGAGCGGCAGACCGGAGCCTATGTGCTTGGCCGCGTCCGTGCGGGCGTGATCGAGCAGGCAACCATCGACCTCCTCGACGAAGCCGGAGTCGGGGCCCGCATGCATGCCGACGGTCTCGTGCATGAGGGGGTGCAGATTTGCGTCGACGGCGTCCGCCACCGCATCTCCTTCAAGGA
>JASHXX010000130.1 GCA_030043335.1 Xanthobacteraceae bacterium | reverse complement strand
GGTCAGGCGGTGGCTGTAAGGGCGGCCGAAGCGTCCGCGCACTTTGCTGCCTCTCGATTCGCTTGACGTTTGCTGCGGAGAGTCGGCCAGTGGATCCCGAATTCATTCGCGACCTGTTCGCGCCGTTCGGGCCGGTGACGGTCAAGCGCATGTTCGGCGGCGCCGGCGTTTACTCCCAGGGCCTGATGTTCGCGCTCCTCTTCGACGGCGCGATCTTCCTCAAGGTCGACGAGGCCAGCATTCCCGATTTCGAACGCGAAGGCAGCCGGCCTTTCGTCTACACACGGGGCAAAAGCCCCGGCCGCGTCGGGCGCGCTTCGCTGTCGTTCTGGCGCCTGCCCGAGCGGCTCTATGACGACCCCGAAGAGCTTGCGATTTGGGCCGCCCGCGCGCTTGCCATCGCGCAACGCCAGAAATTCGCGCCGCCGCCGCGCGGGCGGGCAAACGCAACCCGGCGCCGAGGCGGGTCAAGAGGGCGCGCTAGCAAACCGATGACAGGCCGGGCAGAGTCCGGCTAGGCTCATTCCATGCCCGACGAGCCGACCGCGGACGAGATTCGCAAGCTCCTTGCGCTTGAACCAAACGCCACCTGTGGCTTCATGCGGCTGACCTATGTGAGCAAACAGTCGATCGCGCCGGCTGGATTGCCCCCACCATTCACCGATGGCCGGCCTTTGGGCTCCGCGCTCTACTTCATGGTGACGCCCGGTGCGCCAGTGCGGCTGCACCGCATCCGCAACGACCAGCTTTATCACTACTATCTCGGCGATCCGATCGAGCTCTTTCTCCTCCATGCCGACGGCGGCGCGGAGCGGATCATCGTCGGGCCGGACCTGCGCGCCGGCCAGCGCGTGCAGCAATTGATCCCCGGGGACACGTTCCATACTGCGCGGGTGATCGGCCGTCGCCGCTGGTTCCTCGGCGCCAGCACCGAGTGGCCGGGCGTGATCCCAGCCGACGTCGAAATCGGCAACCTCGACGCGCTCGCCGCCAGATATTCGTCCGTCGCCGCCGACCTGCGCGCTATTGCCGGCTCGGTTGAGGAGGTCGCCGTGTAGGTCAGCTGCGGATCCCGGAAAGCCGCTGTGCTCATCTGCACTACGCTGGCGTCACAAAAAGCTCTGCGGATCGACGTCAATATCGAGCTTGATCGAGCCTTTCGGTTTCGGTGCCGAAGCGAGCCACGCGCGCAGATAGGCCGAGAGATCGAAACCGCGCGGGGCCTTGACCAGTAGCCGCAGCCGGTGGCGGCCGCGCACCAGCGCAAGCGGAGCGTCCGCCGGCCCAAGGATGCGCACCGCCTCCTGCGGCGCCGCGCGGGCGAACGCCCGCGCGAAAGCCTGCGCGTCATGCCGGTCCGCGCCGGAGACGACGAGGCTGGCAAGGCGCCCGAACGGCGGATAGTGGGTGCGCTCGCGGGCCTCGATCTCGGCTTTGTAGAAGGCGTCGCGGTCGCGTGCGATCAGGGCGCGCATCACCGGATGCTCGGGCTGGTGCGTCTGCAAAAGCCCAAGGCCGACCCCGGCGTCGCGGCCGGCGCGGCCAACGACCTGATGCAGGAGCTGGAAGGTGCGCTCGGCGGCGCGCGGGTCGCCATTGTTGAGGCCGAGGTCGGCGTCGACGATGCCGACCAGATTGAGCTTGGGAAAGTGGTGGCCCTTGGCGACGAGCTGCGTGCCGATGACGATATCCAAGCGGCCGGCGGCGACGTCATCGAGCTCGGCACGCAGGCGCTCGACGGTGGCGACAAGATCGCTCGAGAGCACCAGCACCCGCGCCTGCGGGAACAGCGCGCGCACCTCCTCTTCCAGGCGCTCGACACCCGGCCCGACGGCAACGAACGAATTCGCCGCCTGACATTTTGGGCATGCCGCGGGATGCGGCATGGCGAAGCCGCAATGGTGGCAGACCAATTGCCTGCGAAAACGGTGATCGACCAGCCAGGCGTCGCATTGCGGGCAGGCGAAGCGAAAGCCGCAGGAGCGGCACAGCGTCAGCGGCGCGTAGCCACGGCGGTTGAGGAAGAACAACGCCTGCTCGCTGCGCTCAAGCGCGGTTTTGACTGCGGCGGCGAGCGGCGGCGAGATGAAGCGGCCGGGCGGCGGGCGCTCATGGCGCAGATCGATCGCTTCCACCGCGGGCATCAGCTGGCCGCCGAAACGCTCCGGCAAGGCGAGGCGCTGGTATCGCCCGCGCCGGGCGTTGACCTCGGTCTCGAGCGATGGCGTCGCCGATGACAGCACCACCGGGATACGGGCGATATGGCCGCGCACCACCGCCATGTCGCGGGCGTGGTAGCGCACGCCGTCCTCCTGCTTGTAGGCCTGGTCGTGCTCCTCATCGACGACGATGAGGCCGAGACCGGCGTAGGGCAGGAACAAAGCCGAGCGCGCGCCGACGACGACCGCGACTTCGCCGTCGGCGACCGCGCGCCACGTGCGCGCCCGCCGCCGCGGCGACAGTTCCGAGTGCCACTCCGCCGGGCGGACGCCGAAACGCGCGGCGAAGCGGTCAAGGAACTGCGCCGTGAGCGCGATCTCCGGCATCAGGATCAGGCTCTGCCGGCCGCGGCGGACCGTGTCGGCGACCGCTTCGAAATAAACTTCGGTCTTGCCCGAGCCGGTCACGCCGTCGACGAGCGTGACCGAGTAGCCGCCCCCGGCGATTGTCGCCTTCAGCGCCGCGGCGGCGGCGCTCTGGTCGGAGGTGAAATCCGCTCGGGCGAAATCGGGATCGGGTCTTTCGGCAACCGGCTGCGGCGGCAGCACGACCGCCTCGAGCGTGCCCTCATCGATGAGGCCGTCGATGACGCCGAGGCTGACGCCGGCTTCACGCGCCGCTTCGCTCTTGCCGCGCGCCATGCCGTCGGCGAAGAGTTGGAGCACGCGCGCACGCGCCGCGGTCATGCGCTCAGGCGTTGCGCCGGCAAGACGCACGGCGACGCGCTCGCGTTCTTCGCCGAGATGCTCGCCCATGCGCAGGCACATGCGCAGCACCATGCCGCGCGAGGCGACGGTGTAGTTCGCGACCCAATCGACGAAGCTGCGCAGCTCGCGCTTCAGCGGCGGCAGCTCGAGCTTCTCCTCGACGTCCTTGAGCCGGTTGTCGAGCCGCGGATTGGGCTTCGGGTTTTCCGCCCACACCACCGCCGTCGCCTCGCGGGCGCCGAGCGGCACGCTCACGATGTCGCCCGGCGCGAGCGCAAGCTCCTCCGGCGCCCGGTACGAATAGGTCCGGTCGAGCGCGACGGGCACCAGCACATCGACGACGCGCTTGGGCATGGAGTAATTTCGGCCGATTCCAGGGGCTTTAGGAAGGGGAAAGGCGGGACCGTCTATTCTTTGGCGATGATGCGTGCAAAGACCGACATCAGCCCCGCGGCACCCAAAGTCGTGGCCGCGCTTGAAAATTGGCTCAGCGAACTCGGCGAGCAACGCCGATTCTCGGCCAAGACGGTCGAAGCTTACCGGCGCGACGTGCGCCAATTCCTCACCTTCCTCGCCGAGCATCTCGGCGGCACGCCATCGCTGCGAGATGTTGCGGCGCTCAAGCCCGCCGATGTGCGCGCCTTCATGGCGGCGCGCCGCGCGGCAGGGATCAGCAGCCGCTCGCTGATGCGCTCGCTCGCCGGCATGCGCGGCTTTGCCCGCTTCCTGGAGCGAAACGGCAAGGGCAAGGTCGCCGCGCTCGGCGCGATTCGCGCACCGAAGATCGGCAAGACGCTGCCGCGGCCGCTCCCGGCTGCGGCGGCAAAGCGCGTCGCCGATCCCGAACTCTTGGCCGGCGACGGCCGCGCGCCGTGGATTCACGCGCGCGATGCCGCGGTGCTGGCGCTGCTCT
>JASHXX010000129.1 GCA_030043335.1 Xanthobacteraceae bacterium | reverse complement strand
GCCAGCGCGCCTGCGCGCCGGTCGCCAGAATCAAAGCCTCGGCGAGGTAGACGTCTCCGGAATCGCATTCGATCCGGAATGGCCGGCGCTTCAGATCGACGGTGCTGACGTGATCGGGGACCAGCTTGGCGCCGACATGGGCAGCCTGCTTTTGCATCTGCTCCATGAGCCACGGTCCCTGGATCACGTCGGCGAAGCCGGGATAGTTCTCAACGTCGGTGGTGACGGTCAGTTGTCCGCCAGGCTCGATGCCTTGAATAAGCACCGGATCGAGCATGGCGCGGGCGGCATAGATCGCCGCCGTATAGCCCGCGGGCCCGGATCCGATGATCACGACCTTGGCGTGTGTGGTGTTTGGCACCGACTCGATCCGTCCGTTGAGGCAGGCCGTTGAGGCGACAATCGGCCTGCCCGCAAGCCCCGCGAAGCCGGAAGTCTGGACTTCGGGTCGACTGGCCGCAACTTTTTCGGGGAGAATTCGAGCCCCGGGCGTACAGCCACCCCCAAAATCTAAGCATCCTCAGGAGCTATGCAAGGCGCGCAACCCAATACCCACAGTGTTGCGGTTCCAGGCTGCGCCGCCCGCAAGGCCGCCTGAAACACCGGCACCCGGCGTGCCGAGCCTATTTCCACTCGATCTTGACGATTTCGTAGGCCTTGGCGCCGCCCGGCGTGACAACCTCGACTTGCACGCCCTTCTTCTTGCCGACAAGGGCGCGGGCGAGCGGAGAGGTGATGGAAATCTTGCCCTTTTTGGCGTCCGCTTCGGGCTCGCCGACAATGTGCCAGACCGTTTTCTTGTCGGTATCCTCGTCGATCAAGGTCACCGTCGCGCCAAAGGTGACGGTGTCGCCGGAAAGCTTCGACACGTCAATCACTTCGGCGCGCGCAAGCTTGTCCTCGAGTTCGGCGATGCGGCCTTCATTGAGCGATTGCGACTCCTTGGCCGCGTGATATTCGGCGTTCTCGGACAGATCGCCATGGGTGCGCGCGTCGGTAATCTGCTGGATGATGCGCGGACGTTCCACCTGCTGGCAGTGCTTGAGCTCGGCCTCGAGTGCCGAGTAGCCCTCCGCGGTCATTGGAATCTTGTCCATCATCGGTCTTCAACCTCCATGCCCCGCTAGAGACAAAATTCCAGTCGCGGGCCGAAGCATTGCCTGGCCACGCGACCGCAAGCCTGTCTCTACACGTGCTGTCGCGCTGACCGCTCCGATTGCGCATCGGCGGCGGCCGCGAAATATGTTTGCAGCGCACATACCTCGAGGTCACCCCCGAGATAGGCCTTGATTCCCTGCGCTGCGGCGACAGCCCCTGAGAGAGTGGTGTAGTACGGCACTTTATGCAAGAGGGCTGCCCGCCGCAGCGACCGGCTGTCCGCCAAGGCAGTGGCGCCCTCGGTGGTATTGAAAACCAGCTGAACTTCGCCGTTTTTGATGACGTCGACGATGTGGGGGCGGCCCTCGGCCACCTTGTTGACCCGGGTCGCGGCGACCCCTTGCCCGGCGAGGTAGCGCTGGGTGCCCGAGGTCGCGAGCACGGCAAAACCCAAGGCGGCAAGGAGGCGCACCGGCTCGAGGATACGCGGCTTGTCGGCGTCTTTGACCGACACGAAGAGGGTGCCGCTCTTCGGCAGCCGCGAGCCGCCGCCGAGCTGGCTTTTGACGAAAGCGACATTGTAGTCGCGGTCGATACCCATGACCTCTCCGGTCGACTTCATCTCCGGTCCGAGCACGGTGTCGACCGCCGAGCCGAAGCGGGCAAAAGGAAAAACCGCTTCCTTGACCCCGATGTGACCGGCGGCGCCGGCTTCGAAGTGCTGCGCTCTGAGCGCAAAGCTCTTGAGCGTCTCGCCGGCCATGATTCGTGCCGCGATCTTGGCCGCCGGGACGCCGGTCACCTTGGCGACGAACGGCACCGTGCGCGAAGCGCGCGGATTGACCTCGAGGACGTAAATGTCGCCGTCCTTGATGGCGTACTGCACGTTCATCAGGCCACCGACCTTCAGCGCCAAGGCAAGCGCGCGGGTCTGCCGGTTGAGTTCGCCGATCACCGCGCCCGAAAGATTATGCGGAGGCAGCGAGCAGGCGCTGTCGCCGGAATGGATGCCGGCTTCCTCGATATGTTCCATGATCCCGGCGATGTAGCTGTCGCGCCCGTCGGCCAGGCAGTCGACGTCCACTTCGACGGCGTCGGTGAGATAGCGGTCGATCAGCAGCGGCCGCTTGCTCGACACCGCAAACTCCGAGGGCCGATCGAGGTCGGCGGCAAGCCGCGCCACGTAGCGCTCGAGCTGCTGGGCGTCATGCACGATCTCCATGGCGCGGCCGCCGAGCACGTAGGACGGGCGGATCACGATCGGATAGCCGATCTCCTCGGCGATCGCGCGCGCCTTTGCCGGGCTGGTGGCGATCCCGCTCTTCGGCTGCCGTAGCTTGAGGCGGTGGAGCAGCTCGCGGAAACGGTCGCGGTCTTCGGCGAGATCGATGGCGTCAGGCGAGGTGCCGAGGATCGGCACCTGCGCCTGCTCCAACGGCTCGGCGAGCTTGAGCGGGGTCTGGCCGCCGAACTGGACGATGACGCCGTGCAGCACGCCGTTTGAGCGCTCGGTATCGATGATCTCGATCACGTCCTCGGCGGTGAGCGGTTCGAAATAGAGCCGGTCGGAGGTGTCGTAGTCGGTCGACACCGTCTCCGGATTGCAATTGACCATGATGGTCTCGTAGCCGGCTTCCTTCAGCGCGAAGGCGGCGTGGCAGCAACAATAGTCGAACTCGATCCCCTGGCCGATGCGGTTCGGGCCGCCGCCAAGGATGACGACCTTTTTCTTGGCGCTGGGCGCCGCCTCATCGACCGCGCGGCCGGCGAACGGAACCTCGTAGGTCGAGTACATGTAGGCGGTCGGCGAGGCGAATTCGGCGGCGCAGGTGTCGATGCGTTTGAACACCGGGCGCACGCCGAGGCCGCGCCGGCGCGCCGCCACGTCCTCGGCGGTAAGGCCGGTCAACTTGCCGAGCCGGGCGTCGGAGAAGCCCATGGATTTGAGGAGCCGCAGCGAGCGCGCGGTTCCGGGCAAGCCCTTGGCGCGGACCTCCGCTTCCATCTCGATGATGCCGCGGAGCTCTCCCAGGAACCACGGATCGATCCGGCAGGCGGTATGGATTTCGGCGTCGCTCATGCCGAGCCGCATCGCTTCCGCGACCTTGAGGAGGCCGTCGGGCGAGGGCGTGCCGAGCGCGGCGCGGATCGCGTTCTTGTCGTCGCCCTGGCCGAGGCCCGGGATCGCGATCTCGTCGAGGCCAGTCAATCCGGTTTCCAGCGAGCGCAGCGCCTTCTGCAGGCTTTCCTGGAAGGTACGGCCGATCGCCATCGCTTCGCCGACCGACTTCATCGAGGTGGTGAGCACCGGTTCGGCGCCGGGGAATTTCTCGAAGGCGAAGCGCGGCACCTTGGTGACGACGTAGTCGATCGTCGGCTCGAACGAGGCGGGCGTGGCGCCGCCGGTGACGTCGTTTTCGATCTCGTCGAGCGTGTAGCCGACCGCGAGCTTGGCGGCGACCTTGGCGATCGGGAAGCCGGTTGCCTTCGACG
Organism: Xanthobacteraceae bacterium; assembly: GCA_030043335.1. Lineage (GTDB taxonomy): Bacteria > Pseudomonadota > Alphaproteobacteria > Rhizobiales > Xanthobacteraceae > BOG-931. The sequence goes on along the minus strand of JASHXX010000129.1, from coordinate 2,987 downwards.
CCAGCGCCGAGGAGCGCGACACCCGCGGATTCATCTCGATGACGACGAGGCGGCCGTCCTGCGGATTGACGGCGAACTGCACGTTGGAGCCGCCGGTCTCGACCCCGATCTCGCGCAGCACGGCGATCGAGGCGTCGCGCATGATTTGGTATTCCTTGTCGGTGAGCGTCAGCGCCGGCGCCACCGTTATCGAATCGCCGGTGTGCACGCCCATCGGGTCGACGTTCTCGATCGAGCAGACGATGATGCAATTGTCGTTCTTGTCGCGCACCACCTCCATCTCGAATTCTTTCCAGCCGAGCACCGATTCCTCGATCAGCACTTCCGAGGTCGGCGAGGCGTCGATGCCGCGCTCGACGATGTCGATGAACTCGGCCTTGTTGTAGGCGATGCCGCCGCCGGTGCCGCCAAGCGTGAACGAGGGCCGGATGATCGCCGGAAGCCCGATGTCCTCGAGCGCCTCCAGCGCCTGGATCAACGTCTTGACCTGATGCGAGCGCGGCGTGGCGAGCCCGATCTTGGTCATCGCCTCGCGGAACAGCTCGCGGTCCTCCGCCTTGTCGATCGCGTCGGCGGTGGCTCCGATCATGGTGACGCCGAATTTTTCCAAGACGCCCATGCGGCGCAGCGACAGCGCGGTGTTGAGCGCGGTCTGCCCGCCCATGGTCGGCAATAGCGCGAAACCGCCGGGCAGGACGTGGCGTTCCTTGGCGATGATCTTGGCGACGATCTCGGGCGTGATCGGCTCGATATAGGTCGCGTCGGCGAGTTCCGGATCGGTCATGATCGTCGCCGGGTTGGAGTTGACCAGGATCACCCGATAGCCCTCCTGCTTGAGGGCCTTGCAGGCCTGGGTGCCGGAATAATCGAACTCGCAGGCCTGGCCGATGACGATCGGTCCGGCGCCGATGATCAGGATCGAGGAGATGTCGGTCCGCTTGGGCATCGAGATCCGCGTGCGAACGAGGCACAAAAAAAGGGCGCGCCATCGCGCGTCCCCCAATCTGGCGCCAGGTCTTAGGCCCCGCGCCGGCGCTCTTTAGACCAGAAACGGCAGGCAGGGAAGGGTAGCCCTGTCGGTACGCCTTGGTTATCCCCGTCGCCGCAATCTGCGGCCGCGGCGACGTCCGAGGAAGCCTCGCCAGATGTGGTTGTTGGAGTTTCTTCGCGCAACAAGGAGGTCGACGCGATCGCCAAACTAACGCGGTCGCAGAGCTCAGCGCGGCCGTGCGATGAAGGTCATGCGCGCCTGATTGTGGCCGATATTCCTGTCCGCGCGCTCGCCGGCAAATCCGGCCGCGGCGAGCGTCTGCAGCATGGTTCCCTCGTCATAGCGGGTCAGCCCGAGGCGCGAGCGCAGGCGCATATAGTCGGACATCAGCGTGCGGGCGATGCCGACAATGGCGCCGAGCAGAAATCCGTTTGCCGCGGCAAAGCCGATCAGCGCCACCGCGTCGGTCGCCGCCGGCACATGGGGCGCGATGACATCGCTCACCACCAGGACGCCTTCGCGCCGCAGCAGCCGGTGAAACAACGCGAACAGCGCCGCCGCCTCCTTCGCCGTCAGGTATTGCGCGACCGAATGCAGCGCGATGAGATCGAGCGAATGCGCGGGCAGGCGCGCAACCTCATCGGGCGCAAGCACGTGGATCTTGGAATGCCCGGCAAAGCGCGCTGCAAGCCCGGCGCGCAGCCCCGGCGCTCCCTCGCAGAGGAAGAGCTCGCCCGCTGCCGCCGCGAGCCGATCGGCGTGCAGCGCTTCGCCCGAGCCATAGTCGAGCACGCGCGCCTGCGGCGCCGGGATGAGCGCGGCGATCTCGCGCGCGATCAGCCGGTAGTGGACGTCCTTGTGGCGCGCGCTGACATAGATCGAATGCGGGCTGTCCCAGAACGCGAGCCAGCTCGAGATCATTCACGCCACAGCGCTATCAGCGGGCCCTTCGGTCCGAACACCGGATCGCTCGTCGGCGCCGGCACTTTCGGAATCGCGTTCAGCGCTTTGGCGTGCTCGGACTTGCTGCCGCGGCAGAGATTGTACTTGCCGCTCGGCGGATAGGCCCCGATCACCACCAGATCTTCGGTCTGCTTGACTCGTTGATGGCCGGTGCCCGCCGGGAGGACCACCACGTCGCCGGCGACGATATCGATGTCGCGGCCCTTGGCGCCGCCGAAGCGCACCGTCGCGCGCCCGCGCGCTATCCCCATTACCTCGTGAATCATCGAATGGTAGTGCACGTAAGGATAGATGCCGTTGCGCCACATATCGCCCCAGCCATGGGCGGCGAAGGTCTTCTCGATCAGCTTCTCCGGATCGGGCGATCCGGCAAGATCGATGGCGCGCCGGTAAAGAACGAGCGGCAGCTCCGGATTGTTGGGGATCGTCCCATCGTCCTTGAAGGTATGGGTGATCGGATGCGCAGCGCGGTGGGTCGACATCGCAAATATGGCCTCGCCGCCGTGCGGCCGGTCGGTTCTATCCGTATCCGGTTGAAATTGTCTAACTTCGCAGCCGCTGGATGGATTCTTTAACCTTGACGGAATTCGCGCATCAGGGCGGTGAAACGCCGGAACAGGGCGTGGCTGTCGCGCGGGCCGGGCGAGGCTTCAGGGTGATACTGGACCGAGAAGACTGGCCGGCCCTCGAGCGCGAGGCCGCAATTGGAGCCGTCGAACAGCGACACGTGGGTCTCGATTGCGGCCCCCGGCAGGCTCGTGCGGTCGACGGCAAAGCCATGATTCATCGAGGTGATCTCGACCTTGCCGGTTAAGAGGTCCTTGACCGGATGGTTGGCGCCGTGGTGGCCCTGATGCATCTTCATCGTCTTGCCGCCGACCGCGAGCGCCAGCATCTGGTGGCCGAGGCAGATGCCGAACACCGGCTTTTTCTCGATCAGCGTGCGGATCACCGGCACCGCGTATTCGCCGGTCGCCGCCGGATCGCCGGGGCCGTTGGAGAGAAAGATGCCGTCCGGCTCGAGCGCCAGGAT
>JASHXX010000002.1 GCA_030043335.1 Xanthobacteraceae bacterium | reverse complement strand
TGCCGGCCTCGGCGGCAGCGTGGACAAGAGCCCGTTCCGGGCGGGCGTCGAGGATTTCTACTTCACCAATCCGATCGCGCGCTGCTCTGCCGTGATGGCCGAATGTTCGGCCATCGCCGGGGGGCGCGCGGCGATGACCGCGGCGGAATAGAGGACGGCACGATGGCAGCGTTCTGGTCCGTCTATATCTGGCCGCTGGTGGTGATGGTGGCGCAGAGTCTTCTTTTGCTCATCATTCTGCTCATTGCCATCGCCTATGTGCTGTTGGCCGACCGCAAGATCTGGGCGGCGGTGCAGATCCGGCGCGGCCCGAACGTGGTCGGTCCCTGGGGCCTGTTTCAGTCGTTTGCCGATCTCATCAAGTTCGTGCTCAAGGAGCCGGTCGTTCCCGCCGGCGCCAACAAGGGCGTGTTCCTGCTCGCTCCGCTCGTCACCTGCACGCTCGCGCTTGCCGCCTGGGCGGTGATCCCGGTCAGCGCCGGATGGGTGATCTCCAACATCAATGTCGGCGTGCTCTACATCTTCGCCATCTCCTCGCTCGGGGTCTACGGCGTGATCATGGCCGGCTGGGCGTCGAATTCGAAGTACCCGTTCCTTGCGGCATTGCGCTCGGCGGCGCAGATGGTCTCCTACGAAGTCTCAATCGGCTTCGTCATCATCACCGTCCTGTTGCTGGTCGGCTCGCTCAACCTCTCGGCGATCGTCGAGGCGCAGAACAGCGCCTGGGGGCTTCTCGGCTGGTATTGGCTGCCGCTGCTGCCGATGTTCGTGATCTTTTTCGTCTCGGCGCTGGCCGAGACCAATCGGCCGCCGTTCGATCTGGTCGAGGCGGAATCGGAACTCGTCGCCGGCTACATGGTCGAATACGGCTCGACGCCGTACATGATGTTCATGCTCGGCGAGTACGTCGCCATCGCCACGATGTGCGCGATGGCGACGATCCTGTTCCTCGGCGGCTGGCTGCCGCCGTTCCCGGTGCCGCCGTTCACCTGGATTCCGGGCATCATCTGGTTCGTGCTCAAGGCGAGCGCGATGTTCTTCATGTTCGCGATGGTGAAGGCGTTCGTGCCGCGCTACCGCTACGACCAGCTGATGCGGCTCGGCTGGAAGGTGTTCCTGCCGATCTCGATCGCCATGGTCGCAATCGTGGCCGGCGTGCTTGAAGTCATTCGAGGCTGAAATGAGACTTGATCAGGCCGCCCGTTCGATTTTCCTGAAGGAGTTCGTCGAAGCCTTCGTGCTGTCGATGCGCTACTTCTTCAAGCCGAAAGCGACACTGAACTATCCGTTCGAGAAGGGCGTGCTGTCGCCGCGCTTCCGCGGCGAGCACGCGTTGCGGCGCTACCCGAACGGCGAAGAGCGCTGCATCGCCTGCAAGCTGTGCGAGGCGATCTGCCCGGCACAGGCGATCACCATCGAAGCCGGCCCGCGCCGCAATGACGGCACCCGTCGCACCACCCGCTATGACATCGACATGGTCAAATGCATCTATTGCGGACTGTGCCAGGAAGCCTGCCCGGTCGACGCCATCGTCGAGGGCCCGAACTTCGAATTCGCCGCCGAGACGCGCGAGGAGCTCTACTATGACAAGGAGCGGCTCTTGGCCAATGGCGACCGCTGGGAGCGCGAGATCGCCAAGAACATCGCCCTCGACGCGCCCTACCGCTGAACCGCGCCGCCAATGATCATCAGCGCCATCTTCTTCTATCTCTTTGCCGGCGTCTGCATCGCCTCGGCAATCATGGTCATCGCCGCACGGAACCCGGTGCATTCCGTGCTGTTCCTCATCCTCACCTTCGTCAACGCCGCCGGTCTGTTCGTGCTGATGGGTGCCGAATTCCTGGCGATGATCCTGATCGTCGTCTATGTCGGCGCCGTCGCCGTGCTGTTCCTGTTCGTGGTGATGATGCTCGACGTCGATTTCGCCGAATTGCGCCACGGCCTGCTCAACTATCTGCCGATGGGCTTTGTGGTCGGCACCGCGCTCCTTGCCGAACTGCTGTTCGTGGTCGGCGCCTGGTTGATTGCGCCCGGCATACCCAAGGTCGTCACGGCGCCGATCGCGGCCGCGGGCGATGTCAGCAACACCCAGGCGCTCGGCCTCGTCCTCTACACCCGCTACGTCTACTTCTTCGAGGCCGCTGGTGTGATCCTCCTGGTCGCCATGGTCGGCGCCATCGTGATGACGCTGCAGCACAAGCCCGATGTGAAGCGGCAGCGCATCGCCGAGCAGGTGGCGCGCCGGCGCTCGAGCGCGATCGAGATCGTCAAGGTCAGGTCGGGGCAGGGGCTGCCATGACGATCGGGCTCGGCCACTACCTCTCGGTTGCCGCGATCCTGTTCACGCTCGGGATCTTCGGCATTTTTCTCAACCGCAAGAACGTCATCATCATTCTGATGTCGATCGAGCTGATCCTGCTCGCGGTCAACATCAATTTGGTCGCGTTCTCGGTCTTCCTCGGCGACCTCGTCGGCCAGGTCTATGCGCTGATCGTGCTCACGGTCGCGGCGGCGGAAGCCGCGATCGGGCTTGCCATCCTCGTCGCCTATTACCGCAACCGCGGCTCGATTGCGGTTGAGGACGTCAATCTGATGAAGGGCTGAACCTCGATCTAGGTTCGGCGGTCGATACTATGTACGAAGCCATCGTCTTCCTGCCGCTGCTCGGCGCCGTCATTGCCGGCGCGATCGCGCTGATCGGCGCCAGCCAGCGTTTCCCCGGGGCAAGTCCGCCGCCTCCCGACGATGGTCACGCCGGCGCACCGGCGGCCGAGGATCATCCGCACGCCGCGGCGTCGCCGCATCAAGCGCATGCCGTCTCCTCGGGCGCGCACGCGGAGGAGGCCACGCCGCCCGATGCCGGCTCGCAGCCGGCCGAACTCATCACCACCACGCTCCTCGCCATCTCCTGGGTGCTGTCGTGCTTCGCTTTCGTCGATGTCGGCTTCAACGGACACGACGCCCGGGTGCCGATCTTCAATTTCATCACTTCGGGAGACCTCAAGGTCGACTGGGCGCTCCGCATCGACCCGCTCACCGCGGTGATGCTGGTCGTGGTGACGACGATTTCGGCGATCGT
>JASHXX010000128.1 GCA_030043335.1 Xanthobacteraceae bacterium | reverse complement strand
CGAAAGCGGGCGGCTCGGATACCGGTCCGGGCCCTTACGATCTTTTGCTGGCGGCGCTCGGCGCCTGCACGGCAATGACGGTGCGGCTTTATGCCGATCACAAGCGGATTCCCCTGATCCGGACCCAGGTCCGGCTCCACCACGAAAAAATCTACGCGACCGATTGCGCCGAATGCGAGACCAAGGGGGGCAAGATCGACCGCATCGACCGGGTGATTGCGTTCGAGGGTGATCTCGATCCGGCCCAGCGGGCGCGGCTCTTGGAGATTGCCGACAAGTGTCCGGTGCACCGGACTTTGAAATCGGAGGTCGATATCCGCACGGTGGAAGCGGCTAGCTAGCGTGCCGCGTTGGGCACGCGGGCGCGCGCCGCTTTGATGACCTCCGGGATCGCTGCGTCATTCCCCGGCGCCATGATGTGGACGCCGGCGACGCCGGGGATCGCAGCGAGTTCTTCAATCAATTCGACGCAGATGCGCACCCCTTCGCGCAACGGGTCGGCGGCGCGCTCCATCCGCGCTACGAGGGCGTCGGGAATGATGGTGCCGTAGAGGTGATGCCGCATCCAGCGCGCCGATTTTGCCGAGCGCAGCGGATTGACGGCGATCAGGATCGCGAGCTTGCGGGTGAGGCCGGCATCGGCAAGCGCGCCGACATAGCGCCGCGCGATCGCCGCATCCATGCAGAACTGCGTCTGCACGAATTGGGCGCCGGCGGCAGCCTTGGCGATGAGGCCCGCCGGCCGCCAGCCCGCAGGCGGATCGATCGGAACGTCGGCGGCGCCGAGAAAGAACGCGGCATGGCCTGCGACCTTGCGCCCGGTCGGTAGCGCACCCTCCTGGCGCAGGCGCCGCGCGGTATCGATCAGGGCCTTGGCGTCGAGGTCGAAGACAGCCTTCGTTTCCGGCTGATCGCCGGCTTTGGGATCGTCGCCGGTGAGGAGCAGCAAATTGCGGATGCCGAGTGCGGCCGCGCCCATGAGTTCGCCTTGCAGCGCGATGCGGTTCTTGTCGCGGCAGGCGATTTGCAGGACCGGCTCGACGCCTGCGCGGCCAAGGATCGCGGCCGCCGCGAGCGCGTCCATATGCGCACGGGCGCCGGCGCCGTCGGTGACGTTCACCGCGTCGGCGAGGCCGCGAAGCGGCGCCGCTTTGCCGATAAGGTCCTGCGCGTCGCAGGAGAGTGGCGGCACGATTTCCGCCGTCATGACGAACCGGCCGGCCCGCAGCCGCTCCTCGAACGTCCGCGGGTCGGGGCTTTTCTGATCGTTCATCACGAGCTCGTTGCGGCGGGCGCGCCGGAGCAAGAGCGCTTATATGCTTTGTGGGCGCATCGCAAATGCGCCTTTCCCGGAGCAGGAAGAACCGCTACAGAGTTGCGGCAAGATGAGCGGCGTCAACGATATCAGGTCGAACTTTCTCGGCTATTTCGCGCGCGAAGGCCACGAGGTGGTGCCGAGCTCGCCGCTCGTGCCGCGCAACGATCCGACCCTGATGTTCACCAATGCCGGCATGGTGCAGTTCAAGAACGTCTTCACCGGACTGGAGAAGCGACCCTATACCCGGGCCACGACCGCGCAGAAATGCGTGCGCGCCGGCGGCAAGCACAATGACCTCGACAATGTCGGCTACACCGCGCGGCATCACACCTTCTTCGAGATGCTCGGCAATTTCTCGTTCGGCGACTACTTCAAGGAGCGCGCCATCCAGCTCGCCTGGAACCTGGTGACCAAGGAGTTCGGCGTGCCCGCCGAGCGTCTCCTGGTCACCGTCTATGTCGACGACGACGATGCGTTCAGGCTGTGGAAGAAGATCGCCGGCCTGCCCGACAGCAGGATCGGCCGCATCCCCGGCGCCGACAATTTCTGGAGCATGGGCGATACCGGGCCGTGCGGCCCGTGCGCGGAGATCTTCTACGATCATGGCCCGCACATCCCCGGCGGACCGCCGGGCAGCGCCGACGCCGACGGCGACCGCTTCGTCGAGATCTGGAATCTCGTGTTCATGCAGTACGAGCAGCTCCCCGGCGGCAAGCGCATCGACCTGCCGCGGCCGTCGATCGATACCGGCATGGGCATCGAACGCATCGCCGCGGTGCTGCAAGGCACCCACGACAACTACAAGATCGACCTGTTCGGTGCGCTGATCGAGGCGGTCGCCGACCTTACCCATGTCGATCCCGACGGCGCGCGCAAGGCCTCGCACCGCGTCATCGCCGATCATCTGCGGGCGAGCTCCTTCCTGATTGCCGACGGCGTGCTGCCGTCGAACGAAGGCCGCGGCTATGTGCTGCGCCGGATCATGCGCCGCGCCATGCGTCATGCCGAACTTCTTGGCGCCAAAGAGCCGCTGATGTGGAGGCTTGTGCCGGCTCTGGTGCGCGAGATGGGGCAGGCCTATCCGGAGCTGCACCGCGCCGAAGCGCTGATCACCGAGACGCTCAAGCTCGAAGAGACGCGCTTCCGCCGCACGCTCGAGCGCGGCCTTGCGATTCTCGACGAGGCGGCAAAATCGCTCAAGAAGGGCGACATGTTCGACGGCGTCACCGCCTTCACGCTCTACGATACCTTCGGCTTTCCGCTCGATCTCACCCAAGACGCGCTCAGACCGCGCGGCATCGGCGTCGACATTGCCTCGTTCGCCGACGCGATGGAGCGCCAGCGCGAAAAAGCGCGCGCCTCGTGGGCGGGCTCCGGCGAGGCGGCGGACCAGGCGGTCTGGTTCACGCTGCGCGACAAGATCGGCGGCACTGAATTCCTCGGCTACGAGACCGAAAGTGCCGAAGGCGTCGTCGCCGCCCTGGTGCGCGACGGCAAGGAAGTGTCGGCGCTCAAGAAGGGCGAGAGCGGCGCGGTCGTGCTCAATCAGACGCCGTTCTACGGCGAGTCCGGCGGTCAGGTCGGCGACACCGGCCTAATGGGCGGAGATGGCGTGCGCTTCAAGGTCACCGACACGCAAAAGCATGCCGGTGATGTGTTTGTGCATCTCGGTACCGTCGAGGAAGGCGTGCTCAAGTCGGACATGGCGGTCGCGCTTGAGGTCGAGCACGGGCGGCGCGGCGGGATCCGCAAGAACCATTCGGCGACGCATCTGCTGCACGAAGCGCTGCGGCAGGTGCTCGGCGACCACGTGGCGCAGAAGGGCTCGTTGGTCGCGCCCGATCGCCTGCGCTTCGATTTCTCGCATCCAAAGCCGATGAACGCCGACGAGATCGAGCGCGTCGAGGACATCGCCAACGATATGGTGTTGCAGAACGCGCCGGTGATCACGCGGCTGTTGAGCCGCGACGATGCCATCGCTTCCGGCGCGCGCGCCTTGTTCGGCGAGAAATACGGCGATGAGGTGCGCGTGGTCGCCATGGGAGAGGGTGGCGGCAACACTATGGGCTGGTCGGTTGAATTGTGTGGCGGCACCCATGTGCAACGCACCGGCGATATAGGGCTCATCTCCGTAGTCAGCGAGGCTGGCGTCGCGTCGGGCGTGCGGCGCATCGAGGCGTTGACCGGCAAAGCTGCTCGGCATGAGCTTAATCGGTACAGGAAAGACATTCGCGTTATCTCGGCCGAATTGAAGGCGCCGACCGGGGAAGTCGCAGCGCGCGCGGCAGCGGTTCTTGAAGATCGCAGGAAGCTCGAGCGCGAGCTGTCAGAGGCGAAGAAGAAGCTCGCTATGGGCGGCGGCAGTGATGGCGCCGACGGAGTGCGCGTCGTCGGCGATGTCAAGCTGATGGCGCGGGCGGTCGAAGGCATCGATCTGAAAGACCTGCGCAGCCTTGCCGACGAAGGCAAGAAGAAGGTCGGTTCCGGGGTGGTGGCCATCGTCGGTATCAGCAGCGACGGCAAGGCTGGCCTTGTCGTCGGCGTCACCGACGATCTCGTTGCGCGTTTCAACGCCGTCGATCTCGTACGTAGAGGCGCGGAAGCGCTCGGCGGCAAGGGCGGCGGCGGCCGGCCGGATATGGCGCAGGCTGGCGGTCCCGACGGCTCGAAAGCCGACGCCGCGCTCAAAGCGATCGAGGCGGCGATCGGCGGCTGATTGACACTATTTTGATGGACTGAGGCATATGGCCGAAATCCATTTCACCAGCCATTTGCGTAACCTGGTGCCAGGCGCGCCGTTCCGCGTTCCCGGCGCGACGGTCGGCGAGGCGCTGCAATGCCTACTCGGGCAAGAGCCGCAGGTCCGCGGCTATGTGCTCGACGACCAGGGCAATCTGCGCAAGCACGTCTGCATCTTCGTCGACGGCGAGCGGCTCAAGCACGAGACCGCGCTGTCGCGCCAGATCGATCCAGCCGCGAAGCTTTACGTCATGCAGGCGCTGTCCGGCGGATAGCGAGCAGGGGAATCGACCATGAGTGAGCATCTTCTCGTTGCCACCCGAAAGGGTTTGTTCTCGCTGGCGCGTGAGCGCGGCGGCTGGGCGGCAAGGCTGATCGGCTTTTCCGGCGTTCCCGTCACCAATGTTTTGCGCGGTCGCGACGGCGTCATCTACGCGGCCATCAAGCATGGTCATTTCGGCCCCAAGCTGCATCGCTCCGATGACGACGGCCAAACTTGGCGGGAGATCACGGCCCCGGCATTTCCCGGCGATGCGGCCGATGCGCCGTCCTTGTTCCAGATCTGGACGCTGGAAACCGGAGGCCGCAATCATCCAGACCGGTTGTGGATTGGCGCCATCCCCGCCGGTCTGTTCCGCTCCGATGACCGCGGCGAAAGCTGGCACCTTATGCGAGCGCTTTGGGACGTGCCTGAGCGCGCGCGCTGGTTCGGCGGCGGTTACGATGCCGCGGGTATTCACAGCATATCGCCCGACCCGCGAGATGCGGATCGAGTGTTCATTGCCATCTCGTGCGGCGGTGTGTGGGAGACGCGCGATAGTGGGGCGAGCTGGCAGGTGCTGGGCAAAGGCCTTGTTGCGCCCTATGTGCCGCCCGAGCAGGCCGAAGACAGCGCGATCCAGGATCCGCATCGCGTTGCGCGCTGCGCCGCAGTACCCGACGTGATGTGGATGCAGCACCATGCCGGCATTTACCGCTCAGCCGACGCCGGCGCTCATTGGCAGCGACTGTCTTTGCCCTGCGACGACTTCGGCTTCGCGGTGGTGGCGCACCCGCGGGACGCTCAGACTGCCTGGTTCGTGCCCGCGGTGAAGGACGAAATCCGCATTCCGCGCGATGGGGCTCTGTGCGTGACGCGAACCAGCGACGGCGGCAAAACATGGCGGGTCATGCGCGAAGGTTTGCCCCAGCGCGACGCCTACGATCTCGTTTATCGGCACGGCCTTGAGGCGGACGACAGCGGCGCCCGACTCGCTATGGGCTCGACGACTGGTGCACTGTGGAGCAGCGACAACGGCGGCGAAAGCTGGCAGCTCGTCAATGCGCACTTGCCGCCGATCTTTGCGGTGCGGTTCGATTAAGGTGCCTTGCGCGCC
>JASHXX010000127.1 GCA_030043335.1 Xanthobacteraceae bacterium | reverse complement strand
AGATTGCGCTTCATTCGCGATCTGCGCTCGCTGAAACGCGCACGCGGAGACTGCAAGGCCAGCGGCCATCGCCAAAAATAAGCCGGCACGCATCGCGAAAACGTCCCCAGCTGGTCGCCGCGAGGCCGTCATCCGACAACCGCTGCGCGGGAGCAAGTGACTGGCGGGACCGGCGGTCTGCCACCGGCGCAGCTTGACTAGTGCCGATGGCTTGAACCAGCACGGCATTCCAACGGCTCGAGAGGAAACGCGGTGTGGTCGGCGACGCAGGTCGCTAGGGTGCTGGCGCGCGCCGGATAAGTGGGACGGCGCGCGCCTATAATGGGCAGGCCAGCGCCAGCGAATCGGGCCAGGCGCGCATGCGACGTTGAGTACGAGACCGGCCGCCGTATTGCGCCGCTCACAAACTCTACCGACTTGTGTAACCCCGCTGGCCCCAGTAACTGCGTCGTTCTTGTATTTCAACAGCCCAACCACTGCAGGTTCTTGTGGCTTTGTACCGTATCGACTGGTCCCGATTGCTGGCGTTCAGCTGCTCGGCCAAATTCCCTACCTTTTCTTCGACCGTCAGCTCGGATTTCCGCTTTGCAGCACCGCGCGCCGGCTCATGGTTCGATTGTTCATCAGTCTTTGGCTCAAGCCACGGCGTCTCAATGTCGGCAAGGAGCAATGCCAGGGCCAAGTCATACGCCCGACTGGCTGCCTCTCCTAATTTCCCTCGCAGCTGGCCTTCGTGCAAAAATTTGCTGCGCTGCTCATAGAACTCGCCGAAGTCCTTTGCGCTCTGCCCTCCGAGCAGTCGCGTTATCTTCGCCAGACATGCCCTCCGGACAGATTGCCGTTTGGCCCTCTTTAATGCGTCGGAGATGGTTTCAACGTTAACTCCTGACGCCCCAGCAGGCACCGAAGCCAGCAGGCCATCCACCAAGTGAGAGAACGCAAGTCCCAAATCAGCCTGCGGACATAGCGCCTCGATCGCCGAGATGCGGAGGAGAAATCTCGCATCATCGGACATTTCAAACTGACTGTCGTTTAGAAGCTCAGCGGCTATCCGCTGGCGGTCCGTCAACGCGCTGGCTTTGTCCTTTGCGGCATCGATCATGCCGGCAAAGGCGGCGGGCGTAATCGGTGCCGGTGGTGGCGGGTCAACCCATGTATGCTCAACTGTGCCCCCGGGTACACGGCTCCATACATGAAGCCCTCGGGGCCGAAATCGACGCCGACACGTTCGGTCGCTGCACCGATCAGTATCACGTCGCGGAGCCGCTCTTGGGCTGTGCGGGCCTCCTGGTAGTCCTCGAAACCGCAGGAGCGGGCGATAAACCTGGGTCGATTTCTCGCCACCAATCCACGCTGGCGCATAAGGGAAATTTGTTTCCCAACGGTGGTAAGGTGTTGCTCCTCGGGGTACGGGCTAAGGTTGATGTCTTTGCTGACCGCAAAGTTCAAGTCGAAACAGTAGGGCATGATTGGCGTTTTGTGATCTTCCGGAAGGGGGCCTATAAGCGAACGCTACGGCGAGCCCGGCATGCCTAGTCCCGACTGCAACGAGTCGCGAGCGAAATAGGTTGTCGCGCGGCAGTTTGTCCCTGCACGGAGCCGTGATTGGATCCCGACGACAGCTTTCGTCTAGTGTGAATTAGCAAGGCCGACTGGGCGGAGTCCCCATGTCCCCCGACACCCCGCCGCCCGGATCTATAAGGCCTGACTGAAGGAACACCTCTAGGAACCCCGAAGCGTCACCGCGTCGGGGTTCTTTTTTATGGCTGCTCCATGGCGGCTGGCGATTATTTGAAACCGTGGCATGCCACAAGAGATGAAAAAACGCAGGTCCGACGTTACCCAGTATGTTACCCCAGTCTACTTCATCGCGTCCGTAAATCCAGCTAAATTATTGATTTTTATGGTCGGGGCAGCAGGATTTGAACCTGCGACCTTCTGCTCCCAAAGCAGACGCGCTACCAGACTGCGCTATACCCCGCCGAGGGCGGCTCTCGATACATGCTTCGGGTCCGGCCAGCAAGCCGGGGTATCGTCCGGCGGCCTCAGGCGTGCTGGCGTTCCTCGGCCGCGTCGGCCGTGTCGCGCGTCGATGGCGGGGTTTTGGCGCGGGCGCGCTGGCGCAACAGCGAAATGGAGTGCTCCTCGGGCATCGGCTGACCGAGCAGAAAGCCCTGGCCGTAATCGCAGCCCATGCTGACCAGGGCGACCGCGTCGGAGACCTTCTCGATGCCGATGGCCACGGCAATGCTGCCGAAATCATGCGCCAGGTCGATCACGGTCTTGCATAGCGGAGCGTTGACCTTGTCGGTGCCGCAATCGTTGACGAAAGCGCGGTCGAGCTTGAGCTCGGCAAACGGCAGCTCCTTGAGACGCACCAGCGAGGAATAGCCGCGGCCGAGATCGTCGATCGCGAGGTGGACATTCAGCGGCTTGAGATCCTCGGTGAGGTCGGCCGCGAGCTTGAGATCGCTGACGATCTGCTCCTCGGACACGTCGATGATCAGGCCCGGCCACTTCTCGAATTGCGGGCGATACAGTTGCACGATCTCGGTCAACGAGATCTTGGGCAGCGCGCTCACCGGGACGTTGACCGCCATCTTGAGGTTGACGCCGAGCTTGGAGAAGCCGAGCGAAGCCTTGAGCGCGTGCGTCAGCGCCCGCTCGGAAAGCGTCACCACGACTCGCCTCGTCGGCACCCGGCATGAAGGCGCTCGGCATCAAAACGCCGTTTTCCGGATGCCGAACGCGGGCGAATGTCTCGGCGCCGACCAGCTGTTTCTTGCGCAGGTCGATCTCGGCTGGTACCAGAATTCGATCCAGCCGTTGCTCAACGCGTCGCTCAGATCGACGCGCGCTGGGACCGAAGGCGGCTGGCCGAATTTTAGAATCTGCAGGATCTTGAGAACGGCGCCGGTCTCGAACGGCTTTTTCAGCGACGGCACCATCAGCAGGCGGTGCTGGTCGCCGATGCTTTTGACGTGCCCGAGCACGGCCGAGCCGCGGCTGCTCATCAGCTGGACGTACCCGCTGTAGCCGCGTTTGCCGAGCGCGACCACGCTTTCGATCGCTTCGGCGGATTCGAGCGGGATGTTGAGGAAGATGATGTCGGGCGTACGCCGATCGAGCGCTGCAAGCAGGGCTTTGCCCTCGGCAAACTCCTCGGTGTCGATACCGGCGCCGTGGAGAATGAGCGACAGGAAGTGCCGAATGCTGCCGTCGCCGTCGACGACGAAGCACAGCGGCACCCCTGTACCGGCCTTGCCCGCGGCGGCGAGTTTCGCGCCGGCCGCGCCGGCCGCCCCGGATGTCGACGTTGCGGGTATTGCGGTCATTGCCAGGGCCTTTGCGGGCGTGGCAGGAGCCGGCATCCTTGGCGGAAAATGCTTAGCCGGTGGTTTCCGCGCCGCAGCGGCCGCCAAGCGGGCGCCGCGCGACCGCCGCCGCCGACGAAGCGCCGCGGCACACGAAGTCGTGAGCGCGAAGCGCCGCCGCTTTACGGCAATTGTGATTGGCGCGCGATCTTCACGTTGCCGTAAAACCTGATCGACGCCGTACCGCGCCGGCCGGCGCGGATGAGGTTCGCAGCAACATTCGGAGGAACAAATGACCCGCACTCGCCGCCTTTCGCCGCGCAAATTTGGACTGGCGCTGCTCGTCGTTCCGCTGGTCGCTTGGGCGTTGAATACCGGACGAACGGCTGAAGTCGTCCCGGCGCCGGCGGTCGATATGGCGCCCTCCGGTGACGGCTTGCAGAGCGTCGTCCTCGCCGGCGGCTGCTTCTGGGGCGTGCAGGCGGTGTTTCAGCACACCAAGGGCGTGACCGCGGCCGTCTCCGGCTACGCCGGCGGCGCCAAGCGGACTGCGCATTATGAGATGGTCGGCACCGGCCGCACCGGCCACGCCGAGTCGGTCCAGGTGACGTTTGATCCGCAGCAGATCTCGCTCGGCAAGATCCTGCAGATCTATTTCTCCGTCGCTCACGATCCGACCGAGCTCAACCGGCAGGGACCGGACGTCGGCACGCAATACCGCTCCGCCGTGTTCTATGCCAATGACGAGCAGAAGCGGATCGCCACCGCCTATATCGCCCAGCTCGGCAAGGCGCACGCCTTCAGCCAGCCGATCGTGACCCAGGTCGAGCCGTTGAACGGCTTCTATGCGGCCGAAGACTATCATCAGGACTTCGCCGTGCTGCATCCGTCCTATCCGTATATCGTCTTCAACGACCTGCCGAAGGTGGAACACCTGAAGCAGCTCTTTGCCGACGTTTATCGCGACACGCCGGTCACGGTGATGGCCGCGAGCCGAGCGACCCAGTAGCGTCCGCTGCCGATCCGCTGCGTCGGATCAAGTTCTGCGCCGCACCATTGAAGAGAAGCCGGCCGCGTTCTCTTTGGGACGAGGCCGGCTTCGCCTATAGCCAGACGTTGCGCCCTGAAGTATCGTTGTTGCGCCAAGCGGACCGTCGAGAAGTCCGCCGTGTCGGGGCAAACAGCGTCTGGGGAGCATGCCAATGGCTATGGCGACGACGGCCGGCGCACTGCCGGAAGCCGAACACAGCGCGCAGCTGCGCAAAGCGGTTATCGCATCGACGATCGGCACCACCATCGAGTGGTACGACTTCTTTCTCTACGGCACGGCAGCCGGGCTCGTCTTCGGCAAGCTTTACTTCCCCAACCAGGATCCGTTGTCGGCGACGCTGCTCGCCTTCGGCACTTATTTCATCGGCTTTGCCGCGCGCCCGGTCGGTGCGGCGATCTTCGGTCACTATGGCGATCGCATCGGCCGCAAAGCCACGCTGATCGCGACGCTCCTGCTGATGGGGCTCGCGACTTTCGTGATCTGCCTGGTGCCGGGCTATGCAACGATCGGCATCTGGGGCGCGGTCATCCTGACCGTGCTGCGGGCATTGCAGGGCATCGGCGTCGGCGGCGAGTGGGGCGGATCGGTGCTGCTGGCGATGGAATGGGCGCGCAGCCATGGGCAGCGCGGCCTCGTCGCGTCGTGGCCGCAATTCGGCGTTCCCTGCGGCTTGTTCCTGGCCAATCTCGCGGTGCTCGCCTTCAGCGCCTGGTCGGGGGATCAGTTCCTAGTGTGGGGCTGGCGCATTCCGTTCGCACTGTCGATCATTCTGGTCGGCGTCGGCTTGTGGATCCGCCTCGGCATCCTCGAGACGCCGGTGTTCCAGAAGCTTCTGGACGAAGACAAGGTCGAGAAGGCCCCGATCATCGAAGTCATCAAGAAGCAGCCGCGCGAGATCATCCTCTCGGCGCTGGCGCGCCTCTCCGAACAATCGCCGTTCTACATCTTCACCGCCTTCATCTTCGCCTACGCGGTCGGCACGCTGAAGATGGACCGCAACTTCATCCTGACCGCGGTCATGGCGGCGGCGGTGGTCTCGTTCATCACCATCCCGCTGTCCGGCCATATCTCCGACCGCATCGGGCGGCGGCGGATGTACCTGATCGGCGTCGTATCGGTCGGCCTGTTCGGCTTCCTCTATTTCGGCATGGTCGATACCGCGATCCCCTCGGCGGTGTTCGTCGCCATCGTGCTGTCGCTCATTCCGCACGATATCCAATACGGGCCGCAGGCGGCGCTGATCGCGGAATCCTTCACCCCGCGGCTGCGCTACAGCGGCGCCTCGCTCGGCTATCAGCTCGCCTCGATCATCGCCGGCGGGCCGGCGCCGATCATCGCCACCTGGCTGTTCGCGACCTATCACTCGGGCTACGCCATCGCCATCTACATCGCCGCCTGCGCGGTGATCAGTGCGGTCGCGGCCGCCTTCATGCCCGATTACACCGGCAAGGACATCTCCGCCGAGTATGATGCCTGACGCGCATCGCCGGTTGCGGCGGCCGTGATCCCGGCGTGAAACAACCGATCCGCGACTGACGCGGCGCGCTCTCTTCCTCGCACGTTGCAGGGAGCCGCCGCGTCGGACGGCGCGGCTGCCAACGCCGATGAACCAAAGCGCATCAGCAGATACGGGCCGGCGCATGTTAGTCCGGCCGTTCTACTTGCAGCTCTGGTTCCTGGTGCTCGCGGCGATGGCGGTCGGCGTAGCGCTGGGCCATTTCTACCCCGGCGTGGGCATGCGGATGGAGCCGCTCGGCGACGCCTTCATCAAGGCGATCCGCCTGCTCATCGCGCCGACCATCTTCTGCACCGTGGTGCACGGCATTGCCGGCATGGCCGACATGGCGCGGGTCGGCCGCGTCGCGCTGAAGGCGCTGATCTATTTCGAAGCGGTGACCACGATTGCGCTGATCATCGGCCTTGTCGCCGTCAATCTGTGGCAACCCGGCGCCGGCATGAATGTCGATCTCGCCCAGATCGATGCCTCCAGCGTCGCGCCTTATGTCGCCGAGACGCAGCGGCGCAGCGCCGCGCAGTTCCTCCTCAACATCATTCCCAACACCTTTGTCGGCGCGTTCAGCGACGGCAGCGTGCTGCAGGTGCTGTTCGTCTCGGTGCTGTCCGGCTTCGCGCTTGGCGTCCTCGGCAAGGCCGGCAAGCCGCTGACCGACCTGGTCGAGGTCGCCTCGCGAATGTTCTTAGGCATCGTCGCCATCGTGATGTGGGCGGCGCCGATCGGCGCCTTCGGCGCGATCGCGTTCACCGTCGGCAAGTTCGGCGCCGGCTCGCTGGTTGCGCTGGGCAAGCTGCTGGTCGGCTTCTACGTCACCTGCGTCGTGTTCATCGGTGCCGTGCTGTGGCCGATCGCGCGCTGGCGCGGCTTTAGCCTGCCGCGCTTTCTTCGCTACATCCGGGAGGAGCTCCTGATCGTGTTGCCGCGGATGATCGCCAAGCTCGAAGCCGCAGGCTGCGAGGAAAGCGCGTGATCGCGACCACCTCCTCGGAGACCGCCGCCGGTGTCGCCGGCGCCGCCTTCGTCGTTCTCGCCGCCACGCTCGGCGCCGTCGGCTCCATCCCGGTCGAGAGCGTGGCGGCTCTTCCTCGGCGTGCACCGGCTGATGTCGCAGGCGATGACGCCGACCAATCTGATCGGCAATGGCGTCGCCACGCTCGCGATCGCCAAATGGGAAGGCGCGCTCGATCAGGCGCGGTTGCGGCAGGCGCTCGGCGGCGCCGCCGACGGCGCGCTTAGTGCAGCATCATCTCCGCGGCCTTCTCCGCGATCATGATGGTCGGCGCGTTGGTGTTGCCGCTGACGATCGTCGGCATGATCGAGGCGTCGATGACGCGCAGCCGCTCGATGCCGCGCACCCGCAGCCGCTCGTCGACCACCGCCATCGGGTCGCCCCCCATCTTGCAGGTGCCGACCGGGTGATACTCGGTTTCGGCGGTGGCGCGG
>JASHXX010000126.1 GCA_030043335.1 Xanthobacteraceae bacterium | reverse complement strand
TGCCGGCCGACAGATCGTTGAGAATGCGGGTCAGCGTCTCCGGAGTGAGGTCTTCATAGTAGTCGGCATTGATCTGGACCATCGGCGCATTCACGCAGGCGCCAAGGCATTCGACCTCGGTCCAGGAGAATGTGCCGTCGGCGGAGACATGGTTCTCCTCCCCGATCATCCGATGCAAGACTTTCTTGAGCGCGTCTGCGCCGCGCAGCAGGCACGGCGTGGTGCCGCAAAACTGCACGTGGAAACGCCCGACCGGCGCGAGATTGAACATGGTGTAGAAGGTCGCGATTTCGAGCACGCGGATCTTCGCCATGCCGAGCATGTCCGCGACCGCTTCGATCGCCTTCTGCGGCAGCCATCCGCCGGCCTGCTCCTGCGCCCGCCACAGGATCGGAATCACCGCGGATTGCTGCCGGCCGGGCGGGTATTTGGCGATCTGCGTCTTGGCCCATTCGAGATTGGCCGGGGTAAAGGCAAAGCGCGGCTGTTTTTCGGCGAGGCGACGCACGCTCATCGGTCGATCTCCCCGAACACGATATCGAGCGAGCCGAGGATCGCGGAGACATCCGCGAGCATGTGGCCGCGGGAGAGGAAATCCATGGCCTGCAGATGCGCGAAGCTCGGCGCGCGGATCTTGCACTTATAGGGGCGGTTGCTGCCGTCGGCGATCAGATAGACGCCGAACTCGCCCTTCGGCGCTTCGACCGCGGCATAGACCTCGCCCGGGGGCACGTGGAAGCCTTCGGTGTAGAGCTTGAAGTGATGGATGAGCGATTCCATCGAGCGCTTCATCACCTCGCGGGGCGGCGGCACGATCTTGTTGTCGTCGACGACCACCGGCCCCTGCCCGTCGGCGCCGCGCAGCCTCTCGACGCACTGCTTCATGATGCGCACCGACTGGCGCATCTCCTCCATGCGAATGCAATAGCGGTCGTAGCAGTCGCCGTTCTTGCCGACCGGAATGTCGAAATCGAGCTCGGAATAGCATTCATAAGGCTGCGCCTTGCGCAAATCCCACACCGCGCCGGAGCCGCGCACCATGACGCCGGAAAATCCCCACGCCCAGGCGTCCTTGAGGCTGACCACGCCGATATTGACGTTGCGCTGCTTGAAGATGCGGTTCTCGGTGAGGAGCTCTTCCAGGTCGTCGCAGACCTTGAGGAATGGATCGCAGAACGCCTCGATGTCGTCGACCAGCTTCGGCGGCAAATCCTGGTGCACACCGCCGACGCGGAAATAGGCCGCGTGCATGCGCGAGCCTGAGGCGCGCTCGTAGAATCCCATCAGCTTTTCGCGCTCCTCAAAGCCCCAGAGCGGCGGCGTCAGCGCGCCGACGTCCAAGGCCTGCGTGGTGACGTTGAGGAGATGCGAGAGCAGCCGGCCGATCTCGCAATAGAGCACGCGGATCACCTGGGCGCGTCTCGGTATCGTCAGCCCGAGCAGCTTTTCCGCGGCGAGGCAGAAGGCGTGCTCCTGATTGATCGGCGCCACATAGTCGAGCCGGTCGAAATAGGGGATCGCCTGCAGATAGGTCTTGTGCTCGATGAGCTTTTCGGTGCCGCGGTGGAGCAATCCGATATGCGGGTCCACGCGTTCGACGACCTCGCCGTCGAGTTCAAGAACGAGCCGCAACACCCCGTGCGCCGCCGGATGCTGCGGGCCGAAATTGATGGTGAAGTTTCGCTCTGCGGTTTCCGCCATCATGCGACCTGCGCGACCTTGGCGGCCTTGGCCGCGACCCGTGCGTTGAACTCATCCCACTTGACCAAGAAGCGTTCGTGCCGGCCTTCGCTGATCAAATCGACGCCGTCATGCGCCTTGACCCTGAAGCCCAGGCGCGGTCCGACGACTTCGACGCATTCGGTCTCGACCGTCACCGTCATGCCCGGCGGGGTTGCGGCGAGGTGGCTCACGTCGACATGGACGCCGACGCTGCCTTCGCCTGGATCAAGATGCGGAGCCAGCAGCTCGCCGCACGCCCATTCCATCAGCACGACCATAAAGCCGGTGGCGAACACTCGCGGCATCGCGGCGATCACGGCCGACTCGGGATAGGTGTAGGGAACAGTCTTGCTCGCCGGCACCTGATAGGCGAGGCGATGCACGAGGCCGGGCTTGAGCGTCGACTTCATGGTCACGACCCATGCCCGCCCTGGCCGATCTTGCCGGCCTTTTCATCGCCCGGCAGCGGATAGTCGGTTCCCTCCCAGGGCGACAGGAAGTCGAAGTTGCGGAATTCCTGGGCGAGCCGCACCGGCGCGTAGACGACGCGCTTGGCCTCGTCGTCGTAGCGCACCTCGACAAAGCCGGTGAGCGGGAAATCCTTGCGCAATGGATGGCCGTCGAAACCGTAGTCGGTGAGGAGGCGCCGCATGTCCGGGTGGCCGGCAAACGCGATGCCGTAGAGGTCATAGGTCTCGCGCTCGAACCAATCGGCGCCGGGAAAGACCTCGATGATCGAAGGCACCG
Source organism: Xanthobacteraceae bacterium (assembly GCA_030043335.1). Lineage (GTDB taxonomy): Bacteria > Pseudomonadota > Alphaproteobacteria > Rhizobiales > Xanthobacteraceae > BOG-931. Next base: position 719 of record JASHXX010000126.1, on the reverse strand, counting down.
GCGCCGCCTCGTCGGTCTGCGCCTTCACGCGGATGCGGACATTGTGCTTGGGCGAAAGCAGATGATAGACCACGTCGAAACGGCGCTCGCGACCCGGCCAGTCGACCGCGGTCACGTCAATGATGCTCCAGAACAGACAGCGCGGATCGTCGCGCAGGAAGCGCATGACCGAAACGATTTCGGACGCCTGCGCGCTGAGCGTCAGTTCGTGATGCGCGATCGCATAACCCGTGACCGCGGGTGAAAGCGCCTCGACAACAGTTCGGCCCAGACTATCGAGCGTGTCATCCATATCAGCGTTCGATGGTGGCGGTGCGGCGGATCTTCTTCTGCAGCAACAGCACGCCGTAGAGGAGCGCCTCGGCGGTGGGCGGACACCCGGGCACATAGATGTCGACCGGCACGATGCGATCGCAGCCGCGCACCACCGAGTAGGAGTAGTGGTAGTAGCCGCCGCCATTGGCGCACGATCCCATCGAGATCACGTAGCGCGGCTCCGGCATCTGGTCGTAGACCTTGCGCAGGGCCGGAGCCATCTTGTTGGTGAGGGTTCCGGCCACGATCATCACGTCGGATTGCCGCGGCGAGCCGCGCGGCGCAAAGCCGAAGCGCTCGCAGTCGTAGCGCGGCATCGACATCTGCATCATCTCGACCGCGCAGCAGGCGAGCCCGAAGGTCATCCACATCAGCGAGCCGGTGCGCGCCCACGCGATCAGGTC
>JASHXX010000015.1 GCA_030043335.1 Xanthobacteraceae bacterium | reverse complement strand
CGGCGGCCATGTCGAGCGCCGCGCGGATTGCGGCCACAGCCGCATCGCCTACAACTCGTGCCGCAATCGTCACTGCCCCAAGTGTCAGGGCGCGGCGGCGCAGGATTGGCTCGCCGCCCGCGAGGCCGATCTGCTGCCGGTCGGCTATTTCCACGTCGTCTTCACGCTGCCGGCCGAGATCGCCCCGATCGCCTACCACAACAAGGCGGTCGTCTACGACGTCTTGTTCCGCACCGCCGCCGAGACGCTGCTCACGATCGCCGCCGATCCCAAGCATCTCGGCGCTCGCATCGGCGCCACCGCCGTGCTCCATAGCTGGGGCTCGGCAATGACCCACCACCCGCACGTCCATATGATTGTGCCGGGCGGTGGGATATCGCTCGACGGCACGCGCTGGGTGCGCTGCAAGCCCGGGTTCCTCTTGTCGGTGCGAGTGCTCTCCCGCCTGTTCCGGCGACTCTTCCTGGCGGCGCTCACCGACGCCCACGCGGTGGGCCGGCTGGCGTTCTTCGGGAAGATCGAGGGCCTGCGGCGCCGGGAGGCCTTCGCTGCTCATCTCGCGCCACTGCGGCGGAAGAAGTGGCTCCTGTACACCAAGCCGCCGCTCGCTGGCCCCGAGGCGGTGCTCGCCTATCTCGCACGCTATACCCACCGCCTCGCCATCTCGAACAGCCGCCTCATTTCTCTCGACGAGCGCGGCGTGACCTTCCGTTACAAGGACTATCGCCGGAGCGGGCCGGCCCGGTATTGCACGATGAGGCTCAGCGCCGACGAGTTCATCAGGCGCTTCCTGCTGCACGTTCTACCAAAGGGGTTTCATCGCATCCGCCACTACGGGCTACTGGCGAGCGCCAGCTGCAAGGCCAACATCGCGCGCGCCAAGCAGTTGACGGCTGCTCCAATGGCGGAGGTCGATCCGCCGGCAGTGCACGACACCGCCGATCCAGACGCCACGACCGATCATCGCCCGCCATGCCCTTGCTGCGGCGGCCGCATGATTATTGTCGAGGTCTTTGCGCGCGGCAGCGCACCGCGCGGCCCGCCCTCCAGTGCCGGGACCAGCAGCTGAGCCGATGACCCTCGTTCTCTTCTCCTGGCAGCATCCGTTCGCTGGAACATCTCGTTCCCGGCGCCACACCTCTTTCATCCCAGCGTCAGCAAGCGCCGGCACGGCACCACACACCAGTTCCCAGTCAGCCCGTCGAATACGACGCCAGCCACCAGTTCGCAATCATCAGCGGCCTTCAGCTCTCAGCAATCTTAACAAAACCGTCTGCCGGCAACGCCGCTGCGGCGACAAATCCCCATAGACGGTCCAGCGTTCACCGCTTTCCTGCGGGTTCTTTCTTCCGAGGCTTTCGGACGCCGGCCTTATACCGGATCGAAGGCTCGTGCTCCGGCCGGCATCCGAAACCTTCAGGAAAAACGGACCCTCGGCGTTGCTTCTTCGTCATCAAGGAAAAGAGGGCAACCCGCGAGGTCACGACATTGTGCCACGATGACCGTGCCTGACGGGCTAATCTGCTCGCGATGCGGGAGCCGGCAGGCGGACATGGTGGTAACCGGAACCGAGCGGCGGTAGTCGCGTGACTTTCATCGAACCCCAGCAGGACCCCTCCCGTCGCGCCGCCTTCAGCTGCGAAGCTGGGTGATCGACCTCGCGCCGACTACGTGTTCACGCTCGCGCGGCTGACGTGCTGCGGTTGGCTCGGCGGCACTCCACCCGAGACACGACCGATCGCGCCATCCGCGAACAAGGCGAGCATTTACGAGAGGCCTTCCCGCAGGTCGATGTCGACGTTCCCAGTCGTCATGGGCGCTGAGATTGTTCGGTTACCGCCGCTCAGTCCCGGTCTCCAGCATATCGATCCGCCGACTGCAGCACTTGCCGCAGACCCGTCGCGCGCGCCAGTCCGAGGCGCTCGTCTCGGCGACTAGCGCTCAACCATTTGGGCCGCATCGGGCTCGTTGCGATGGCGGCGGGTGAGGCACCAGACGGCCACGGGCAACAACGTCAGTAAATCGGAACAGCCGCGCGAGGGCCAGAGAACTGACTAGGCCGGCAATAGGATGCTGCGCAGGACAGCCACGCGGTTGCCGCAGTGCCCAACCACTGACTGGTCATCAACTATTTCCCAACGTAGGGGGCCAAGACGCATCTCCTCAGCCCAGCGCTCAGCTTCTTGACGCGCCTCTCTTTGTGTTCGATGTAGTCGCTTGCTGGCGCGTATCGCTCCAATCGCGGTGGGTGACCCTACCGCGAAGATGAAAGCTGCCCATCCGTATTCGCTGTCCGCCAGAGTATGGTTACCCATCTTGCATAAGTCCAAAAGGTAGTTCTCCCAGACCCGCCATAATCAACGAATCGTCAAAAAAGCGTCCTTATTTTGGCTTCCATCTCCGCAGCCTCGACTGGGCGTGCTGGGGTTTGGTATCCTAAGCGAAGGACGTCTTCGGGGGCATCAGAGACGTGATTGGCATCAGCGGCAATATCGGCGATATCGCCTCCGTACTGAACAACCGCCCTGGCTGGATAGCAGACAGCATCAGCGCCGGGTTCGGTAGCGCACTTACTGCTGGTGTCGCAATTGGGATCGGAGCAATCCGAGGAAGTCGTAGCCGCCGCGCGCTCTTCGGCGGAAACGGCGAAGACCAAGAAGGTCGAGCAGCCTTGACCATGCTAAAGGGACGCTACCGTGCTTTTGTCGTTAAAGCCACCAACCACCGGGAACGCTGGAACTGGCGCGTCATCGACACCAAAAAGCGACGTAACCCGGAAGTAGCGAGTGGCCAATCTGAAGAGGAATTACACGCGATTAGTGATGCGCTAAGCCTGCTGAAACGGCTCGTAGAAGATGGTTAAAGCGTCTATAACGACGGCTGGGCCTGACGGTGTGCAACGGGCTGAGACCCACATCATGCGACTTGCCCGCGAGCATGTATCGAAAAATCCGCAATCGCGATCTGGTGACGCCGACCCGAAGATAGAGGCCGCCACCATCCGCAAGGAACAGAACGCGTTTGCCGGGCGGGCATTTCGCCGCTGCCACCCCGAGCACTCAACCGCCCCATGAGCCTCGCCGCCTAGTTCGAGCAGCCCCTAGGGGCCGATGGTCCGCCGAAGATGAAGGACCGGTTTGGGTCGAATTCGCCCGTTCCGCAGCGAAGGAGGGAAGGTTGCGTATCGGCGCGGTTGAGCCGCCCGGTTGTGGTGGCCTTAGCTCGCATTCCTGCCCCTGGGTGCAGACCCTGGGTCTAGCGGGCCGCATTCCTAGCCCAGGATATCCACGGCCGCCGCGATTAGCCGTCCGGTGTCGTCTTTTGTCCCGACCGTGATGCCGATTGCTCCTGCGTGACATCGATCCGCACCGGCAGAGCCCGCTTCTCCGTGCCGGAGAGACGATGAGCCGCCGCCTCGACCGCATCCTTTTGGATGTCGGCCATGACCACGTTGGCGCCAGCCTCCGCGAGTGCCGTCGTGATGCCTAAACCGATACCGGAGGCGGCACCGGTGACGATGGCCGTTTTGCCGGAGATGTCCATTCGCTGGGAACCTTTCAGATCGTCAATGAAAATAGCGGCCGGAGTCAATCACGACCGTCTGGCCTGTCATCGTTTCAGCGCGGCACATGGTGACGACCATGTCGGCGCAGTCGTCCTTGTCGGCCGGCTTTTTCAGGAGCGACGTGGTGGCGGAATGTTCGATCTGCTCGGGCCGCAGATTGGCGGTTGCACGCGTTCCCTCGAGCAGGCCCGGCGCCACACAGTTGACCCATGTCTCGGGCGCCAATGCGACGGCCATGCAGCGCGTCAGGTGGATGAGCCCGGCCTTCGATACCGCATAGGCGATCGACGAACCGGTCGGCCCGATCCCCGACACGGACGAAATGTTAACGATGCGGCCGCGGCCCTGTGCCTTCATCACCGGCGCCACCGCCTTCATCAGACGCATCGGGCCCGTCAGGTTGATCGCGATAATCTTGTCCCACTCCTCTATCGTCATGCTGTCGAGGTCGGTGAACGGGATCGCGATGTTGTAGGCGGCGTCGTTTACGAGAATGTCGAGACGGCCAAAGCGCCTGGTCACGTCGCTGATAACCCGCTCCACCGCCGCGCCGTCCGTAACATCGCAGGCAAGGGCCGCGGCGTTAGTCTGATGACGCAGGATCAGTTCGCGCGCGACACCCTCTGCCTGATCGCGGCTCTGCGCATACATGACCGCGATATCCGCACCCTCCTTCGCCAGCGCGTGACAGATGCGCTGCCCTAGGCCGCCATTGCCACCGGTCACGAGTGCGACGCACCCCCTCAGGTCCATCAGCTCTCTCCCATTTGCCGGTGCCGCTATCAACCTATCCCCAGCCGGTAGAACCGCGACGCGGTGCCGGCGAAGAGATCGGCCTTCTCCGATTGCGAGGCGCTGTGTGCCAACCGCTTGAACGCGTTGAACAGCACCGGATAGCTGCAGGCCCCCTTGTCGACCGGGAAGTTGCTCTCGAACATGCAGCGGCTGGCGCCGAAAT
>JASHXX010000125.1 GCA_030043335.1 Xanthobacteraceae bacterium | reverse complement strand
GTAGACAGCATCGCTCTTTGCGGCGAGGGTTCCTGTTCGCCCACATCTGCGATCCCTCCGGGACAGCTTGCGGCGGTGCCCGAGCGCCGTGACGCCAAGCTCCTTCAGGGTCTCGTGCGTCAGGCTCGGCAGGACCCTTTCGTCTATCTCGTTATCGCGGAAGGCTCCTCGTACCTTTCGAGGCCAAGGCTGCGCAGCCAATCCCCGAGGTCCATAATGCCTCTAGCTCCACCTGACGCATGATCATCCGCAAACGCGGACATTCCAGCACTTCAGCTTCGTGCCAGGAGCGGGCCTGTCGCACCCTCACCGGTACATGATTGTGCAGGCCGGACAGCGTGTCCAGGTTAACTCGTAGCCCATCAGGGCATCCGCGGCATGGCCTGCTTTGCTCTTGGCGAGTCCGCCAGGGCGTTTGCCGTCAGCACAAGGGCTTCTTCTCCAAGCGGCCAGAAAAACTGCATCAGCGGCCTCCGCTGAGTCAGCATGGGTCAGTTCTGCGCGATATGATGCACGCAGCACACCGTCAGGGTATGTTGCCAGCCATGGCCAACCCGTACGGCATCACGCCGCGAGTCCGCCAGGGCGTTTGCCGTCAGCACAAGGGCTTCTCCAAGCGGCCAGAAAAACTGCATCAGCGCGCCAAGAGCAAATTCTTGAGGGGTAAGCGTACCTACGGCGGCTCTCGGGCGACTCCGGCTGGTGACCCTTGCTGCAGGTCAGTCCTCGAATTACTGCGGCGCGCACAACTAACCCGAAGGTGTGGCGGCGTGTTAGCATACGGTCGTCAGCCTAGGGGGCGACATGAGGCGACGCGAAGCTGCACCCGGAGCGGCCAAAAGCCGGCGCCGAACAGGTATACGTAAGCGGCGAAGGGCGTCGATTGCACGTGAATCGACAGCCGACCTGCGCGCCCAACTTAAGCTTCGAACGCGCGAACGCGACGAGGCGCTTGAGCAGCAGGCTGCGACCGCCGATGTGCTGAAGGTCATCAGTGGTTCGGCGTTCGATCTCCAGGCGGTGTTTGACACACTCGTCGAGTCAGCGGCGCGGCTCTGTCGTGCCGACAAGGCAACCATCCTGCGGCTGAAGAGCAGATCAAGCAACACATGCTGACCACAGCGGTTTCGCCAGGGCGCGGGTCGGTTGTTGGGCGAACCGCCCTGGAAGGCAGGCCGGTTCAGTTCGCGGCTGGCGCGCTGGCTTCGAAATTGGTTCAATCTTAGGCGGCGAGCACGCGCGCCAGACAGGCCGACACCTGAATATGAGCCGCACTGACAACCAATGTCACGTTATGGGCATCATTGCATCCGCTTTTCGGCTGGCAAACAACGGGGCAAACATGAGGCAATTGAAATTGTACCGCCTTGCAGCGGTCGTCATATTAGCTTTGGCACCGCTTATGCGCCCCGTCTTTGCAGATGGCGGACAGGCTTGCGAAGCTCTTGCCAGCTTAAAGATTAACAACGTCAACCTCCTGTCATCGTCCACCGTGCCCGCCGCAACGGATCTTCCCGCGCATTGCCGCGTGCTCGGATACGTCCGGCCGGCAATCAACTTTGAAATCCGTCTGCCCGCCCAGAATTGGAACGGCAAATTCTATATGGCCGGCTGCGGCGGATTCTGCGGAACGCTTGACACCGATCGCCCAGGTTTCACCAACGCTATGAATTTCGGACTTCGGCGCAACTACGCCGTAGCGACCATGGATTCCGGGCATTGGGGTACCTCGGTAGTAGATGGGCGTTGGGCCTACAACAACCGCCTAGCCGAGATCGATTGGGCTAGCCGCGCCGTCACCGAGACCGCCAAGGTCACCAAAGAGATGATCCGCGCCTATTACGGTCAACCGCAAAAGAAATCCTACTTCGCAGGATGCTCAACTGGTGGCCGCATGGCGGCAATGGAGGCCCAGCGCTTTCCAGACGACTTTGACGGCATCATTAGTGGCGCGCCAGCGCTCTACCAGAGTGGTCTGGCGGCTACCTTCTTCGCTTGGCTGGTTCAAGCCAACACCGGACCGGACGGCAAGGAGATTTTGACGAAGTCCAAGGTGCCGCTGATCCGCGACGCGGTCATAAAACAATGCGCTCGGACCAACGGTCTCATCCCGGATCCCGCTACTTGCGATTTCAAACCTGCGAGCCTCACCTGTAAGCCTGGTGAGAATGCCGACTGTCTGACCGAGGCTGAGGTCAAAGTTCTCGATAAATGGTACGCAGGCCCGAAGAACACCAAGGGCGAACAGCTCTATCCGGGCGGCCTGCCGATGGGCTCGGAATCTTATTGGCCGCTTTGGCTGACCGGCCTTGAGCCCGCTGGCGGAAAGCTGATCTATGCTTTTGCCCAGGACTACCTGCGTTACATGGCCTTCCAGGATGATCCCGGCGAGCGTTATCAGGTCACGGATTTCGACTTTGACAAGGACCCGCCACGGCTAGCCTTCATGGCCGGGATCTACAACGCGATGAACCCCGACCTTTCAAAGTTCAAAGCGCGCGGCGGCAAGTTGCTCATGTATCACGGCTTGGGCGACCCGATCGTCACGCCGCAGAACACGCTCGACTACTACGCGGCCGTGCAAAAGGCCGCAGGTGGTGATGTCCTCGACTATTTCCGACTCTTCATGATTCCCGGCATGGATCATTGTGGTCTACCTGCGCAGCAAGGGCCTGGCATCACCGATGCCGGGTTCGATCCTTTGACGGCACTTGAAAAATGGGTCGAGGAAGGCGTTGCTCCAGACAGCTTGATGACCACTAAGACCGACAAGGATGGCAAGATCCTGTGGACGCAACCCGCTTGCCCGCATCCGCAAAGGGCTAGTTATAAGGGCGCCGGTGACGTCAACGATGGTGGCAACTACAGCTGTGAGTAGCTGCCGAAGCGATGCAATCGGTGAATTTCGGGTGCCCCTTGCCGCGCTGCCGGGGGGCACGAGTACGGCCGGACCAATTCCACTAAGGAGAAAAATCGCGCGTTTTCATTGCACCGCGTTTTCGTTGCACAGTAACCGTTGTCTGGCCGCCCGAGCAGAACTACCGTCTCTTCGCACTCCTGAGGCTGTCGATCGACGGATATCCGCGCCGCCTTGGGACTAGATCGATACCCTTCAGCACGAGGTCATGGATTTTGAGCCGCTCCACCCCTTTATGATTTTGGCCACCAATGGACCCTCATTCTTTGAAGGGGAAAGTGTATTCCGGTGAGTTGATATCTCCGCGAATGGGCTTCTTGAATGACAATAGGTTCGTTGATCCCAAAATCATACTATGGGCTACGTGTTTGCCATCCGTTCGGAGCGGCAGCTGTGCTCTGAGGTGCAGGTCAATCTGGCATATCGGTGGTTTTGCCAGCTCGGCATCGAGGATGGGATACCCGACCATTCGGTGTTTAGCCGTGCGCGGCATGAGCGCTTTCGCCAGAGCGACGCTCTACGCCGGGTTTTTGAGAGCGTGGTGGCGAAGTGCATTGCCGCTGGCCTGGTTGGCGGCGAGGGGTTTTCGATCGATGCGAGCCAGATCAGGGCGGACGTGGACAAGAAGAAGCGGACGCCTGGCGATCAGCCAGAAGGCTGAGGAAGCGTCCCGCGCGGTCCGCGAGTATCTGACGGCTTTAGATGCCGCCCAAAACCGTGCGGAGAACAGCGAAGATGACGACAAATTCGATGGCGGCAGCAGACGCAAGCCTCCTAAAGAGGTGTCGCTGACCGATCCGCAGGCGGCATGGGTTGCGAGGAGGAACACCGATCCTTTTTTCGCTTACGACGCCAATTATCTCATCGACAACAATGCCGGGATCATTGTCGACGCCGAGGGCACGCGGGCCAGCCGGATCGCTGAGATCGCCATTACAAGGACCATGCTGGACCGGGTCGGCAGGCGCTTCCACCTTCGACCACAGCGGCTCGCAGGCGATACTGTTTACGGTGCGGCCAGACTGCTCAAATGGCTGGTCGATCGCAAGATAAGCCCGCACATCCCGGTGTGGGACAAGTCGATGCGTTCTGATGGCACCTTCAGCCGCGCTGACTTCGTCTTCGATCGAGAGCGCAACGTCTATATCTGTCCAGGTGGGAAACTGCTGCATACCACCGGAACAGTCATCGATGGCGGCACGCTTCGCTATCGTGCCTCAAAGATCGATTGCGATGTCTGCGCGTTCAAGGTGCGGTGTTGTCCCAGCACGTCGATGCGAT
>JASHXX010000124.1 GCA_030043335.1 Xanthobacteraceae bacterium | reverse complement strand
GGCCGGTCCATCGCATCACCCGATTCGGCGTCGCGTATCGAAGCGGCCAGGCGAGCGGCTCGCCGAGCGCTACGAGCATGACGCTTTGCACCGCCCAGAGCAGGCACAATGCAAACGCGGCGACGCCGAGCGTGATCACGATATTCATGCGGCACCGGAAGCCTGAGGACCGGAAGCCTGAGGACCGAAGGCCTGGGGCGAGGCGCGCAGGAACCGTGACCACCGCTTGTCGAGCCAGAACAGCCAATTCTCCGGGTTGGCCCGCAATTTTTCCTCGAACCACCGGCACCAATCCTGGACGCCGGCGCGAATGGCGGCGGCGCGGTCGCCGGTTTCGGCAACGGCCGGGCGTTCCCAGTGAATCGTCACGCTCGAATCCGATTGCCAGCGCAACGACGCCCGCAACATCGGCGAGCGCGCCGCGGCGGCAATGGCAAAGGCGCCGCCATAAAATCTCGCTGGCCGTCCGAAAATTTGCGCCTCAACGCCTGGTCCGGAGTCGGCCAGGAGATCGGGCGTGATGAAAAGGACTTTGCCGCGCTTGAGGATGTTCAAATACGCCGCGGCATCCCTGACGGTCGAGGCGCGGCTTGGCCGCAGCACCAATTCGACGCCGAGCGCGTGGTACCATTTCAGCTTGCGCGCCATTCGCTCGGCGCTCTGTGCCTGGCGCACCAGAAACACCGACGGGTGCCTGCGGTTGACGATGGCAGCCGCGAGCTCGTGACCACACCAGTGCGGCGCCGCGACGACGGCACCGTGTCCCTCGGAAACCGCGCGATCGAGAAGGTGCACGGTGTCGTCGAATTTGACCTCATCCGGAACCGGCGTCGCGCCAATGCCGCAATGGAAGGTTGACAGCGAATTGCCCAGGGCCCAGCCGAGGCGGCGGAAGTAGAGGCTCTCCGAGCGAGCCGGCAGATTAGGTCCTAACGCCAGCTGCATGTTGTTGCGTACCCGCCGCCGCAGCACCGGCGTAGAACCGGCAAGCGCGATCAGCGACCTGACCAGACGGCGCTGTGGCTCGATCGGGAGCCCTGCGGTTGCCGATATCGCCTTTCGAATGGCCAGCTGCGTGAGCGAGCGGCGCTGATCTTCGGATATAAGCATCTCGTCAATGACGTTCCGATGCGCAGGATGCTGCCGCTGATCGCGTGTTCCGCGAACGCCTGATATCGATGATGGCGCGCTAACGCCGCTGCCCTGCCCCGGCCGCCATGATCGTCGAGCGGAAACAACGTGTCCAGAGCGCCGGCTCGCGGCCCGTTCGCTAGCGCCGCCCGAACAGCCGATCGATCAGCCAATTGTCGAGACCGCCGCCCTGCCCCGGTGGCGCCGGCCGCGCACTGGCTTGCGGCACCGGCTGCGGCGGCGCCGGGCTCGTCCAACCGCCGTCGGCGACGCCCAGAAGCGAGGCCGGCGCGATGCCCTGATGCGCGGACCTCATGAACCGGCTCCAGATCTCGACCGGCAGTCCGCCGCCGGTCGCCTTGTGGGTCGGCGAATTGTCGTCGTTGCCGAGCCAGACGCCAGTGACGAGGTGCGCGGTGTAGCCGACGAACCAGGCGTCGCGGAAATCCTGGCTGGTGCCGGTCTTGCCCGCCGCCGGCCAGCCCGGAAAATCGGCGCGGCGCGCGGTGCCGCTCACCAGCGTCTCGTGCAGCATCGCGTTCATCATCGCGACGTAGCGCGCCTCGACGATGCGGCCGAGCGGCTGCGCCGGCCGCGCGTACAGGATCTTGCCGTCGGTTGCGCGGATGCGCTCGACCACGTGCGGGGAGACGGCGAAGCCGCCATTGGCGAACGCCGCGTAGCCGGTGACGAGCTCGAGCGGCGAGACTTCCGAGGTGCCGAGCGCGATCGAGGCGTTGGGCTCGAGGATCGAATCGATGCCGAGCCGGTAGGCGGTGCGGATTACGGCGGCGGGGCCGAACTCAAGGGTGAGGCGCACTGACACGGTGTTGAGCGAATTAGCCAGCGCCTGCGTCAACGTCACCGGGCCGAAATATTCGTGCTCGTAGTTCTCCGGCTTCCATCCCTTGACCGCGATCGGTGCGTCCTCCCGCACGCTGTCCGGGGTGAGCCCATGTTCCAGCGCGGTGAGATAGACGAAGGGTTTGAACGCGGAGCCCGGCTGGCGCCTGGCTGCGATGACGCGGTCGAACTGGCTCTCCGCATAGCTGCGGCCGCCCACAAGCGCGCGCACCACACCGTCCGGCGTCATGGCGACGAGCGCGCCTTCGCCGACGCCGAATTTTTCTCCCTTCTGCGCGAGCACCTCGTCGAGCGCGCGCTCGGCGGCATTCTGTAGCAAAGGATCGACCGTGGTTTCGACCACGATGTCGTCGTCGTAACGACCGATCAGATCATCGACCGCATCCATGACCCAATCGGCGACGTAATTTACCGCGCCAGCGCCGGCCGGCTTCACGGCGCGCGGCGGATGAGCCAGCGCAACCTTTTCGGCATCCTGGCCGATGAATTTTTGCTCCGCCATGGCGGCGAGCACCAAGCGGGCGCGGCGCGCCGCGCCATCCGGGTTGTGGCTCGGCGCAAGCCGCGACGGCGATTGCACCAGGCCCGCCAGCAGCGCCGCTTCGGCGAGTGTCAAATGCCGCGCCGATTTGGCGAAATAGCGCTGCGCCGCCGCTTCGACGCCATAGGCGCCGGCACCGAAATAGACGCGATTGAGATAAAGCTCGAGAATTTCCGCCTTGCTGAATTTGTGCTCGAGCCACAGCGCCAGCACCACTTCCTGCAGCTTGCGCGAGACCGTGCGCTCCTGGCTCAGGAACAGGTTCTTGGCGAGCTGCTGGGTGATGGTCGAGCCGCCCTGCGCGCTGCCGCGACGGGTGACGTCATGAATGACGGCACGGGCGATGCCCCACGGATCGACGCCGCGATGCGAGTAGAAGCGCCGGTCCTCGATGGCGATGAACGCCTTCGGCACATAGTCCGGCAATTCGCGCAGCGGCACCGCAGCGCCGCCCATGTCACCGCGCGTCGCCAGCGTCGCGCCATTGGCGCCGAGGATCAGCACCGACGGCGGGCGCTTGGGGATTTCGAGCGATTGGATCGGCGGTAGGTGGACGCCGACCCAGACGAGCGCGGCGATCGCGCCGATCACCGCCCACAGCGCCAGGACGATGGCCCAGTAGATGAGGCGGCCCGGCGTAAACCTGCGGTTGCCGCCGCGACGGCGCCGCCCGCATTTTTGCCGCGGCGGCGCGTCGTCGGCGCGGCGGTGGCGACC
>JASHXX010000123.1 GCA_030043335.1 Xanthobacteraceae bacterium | reverse complement strand
GACGATCCTGGCCACGGTCTTACTTCCGTTTCGCTGCTTTGGATTTCGATCTTGCCTTCGCTTTGGGCTTTGGCGCGGCGCGGCGCTTCGGCGGCGCCGACCCCGCCGCGTATTTGGGCGGCGGGATCTTGCCCGAGCGCGAACGATTGCCTTCGATCGAACGGCCGCCGGCGAGCATCATCTTGGCGTAGTCTTCCTGCGTGTTGCCGGTCATGACCGCGGCGAGATGCTGGAACGAATGCCCGTCGGTCGCGCCGAGCTTGGCGGTGAAATAGATGTTGCCGCCAAGCTCGAGCATACGGTTGTAGTCGCGCTTGAGGATCGCCTCGGTCTGCTCCGGCGTCAGCGCGAATTTTTTCAGGTATTCCGCCTCGTTGGCCTTGAAGGCCTTGCGATTCTCTTCCCGCATCAGCGACATGCAGAACGTGTTGATGCCGTAGCCCTGGCGGGAGCGTTCGGCGTCGAACACGAAGGTGCCGGGAATGTCATCGTAATCGTCCCGTTCGCGGGCCATCGGCTGATCTCGCGGTTGCTCCCACATATATAGCGCAGGAAAGCCCGGCAACGTAAGCGATTGCCGCAGCCTCGAACCGTTCCAACGAAAAATATCGTAGCCCTTGCTGGTCATGCCCGACCGGCCCGGGCCATGACGGCGACCGGTCAACTCCAATATAGCCGCAGCGGGTTGTCGAGGAGAAGCTTTCTCTGCAACGCCGCGGTCAGAGCGATCTTCGGGATATAGTCGACCAGTTGCCCATCGTCCGGCGCCACCTTGACATTGGGATGCGGCCAATCGGTGCCCCAAAGGACGCGGTCGGGGAAGCGCTCGACCAGCGCACGGCCGAACGGCACGACGTCGTCATAGGGCGCGCCGGCAAGGCTCATGCGCTCCGGGCAGGTGACCTTCACCCAGAAGTTCTTGTGGACTTCCATCAGTCTGTGGAAGCGCCGGTTCTCCGGGTGCTCGACGCCCTTCTTCACGTCCGGCGTGCCCATGTGATCGACCACTACCGGGGTCGGCAGCGCGGTGAAAAAATCCTCAAGCTCAGGCAAATCCGGCATCTCGAAATAAACCACGATGTGCCAGCCCAATTTCGCTACCCGCGCGGCAATGTTCTGCAGCACGTCGCGCGGGGTGAAATCCACAAGACGCTTGAGGAAATTAAAGCGCACCCCGCGGACCCCGGCGCGGTCCATCCATTTGAGCTCGTCGTCGGTTACCTCCTCGCCGACGAAGGCGACCCCCTTGGCCCGGCCGTTCGCCGCCTCGAGCGCGTCGACCATCGCCCGGTTGTCTTTCGCGTGGCAGGACGCCTGGACGATGACGTTCTTGTCGAAGCCGAGAAAGTCGCGGAGCGCGAACAGCTTCTCCTTGGGCGCATCGCAGGGCGTGTATTTGCGCTCCGGCGCAAACGGAAATCGGCTCTCCGGGCCGAACACGTGACAATGCGCATCGACCGCGCCCGGCGGCGGCGTGAATTGCGGTTTTGACGGATTGGGGTGGAACGGAACATAGCCGGGACTCATCGGCACGTGACAAAGCTCCTTCGTCGCCCCTCACCGGCGGTAAATGATGGGTTTCGCAATGCGTTCGTATCGGTGCTGCAACCACAGCAGCGTAAAACCGATAGCGGGGATCAGAATGTCGGTATAGAGGATCACGCCGGCATTGCCCGGCGCAAAGTTGCGCGCCGTGATGATCTGATAAATATGCCCGCCCGCGGCGCCGAGCAGGAGCAGCGCCGCACCGACGACTGCCGCCAGGCGCAGATCGAAACTGCGGCGGCGGGCGAGGAAGCCCACCACGGCGAAGCCGAGGCTCGCAAAACCAACTTCGGCTTGGAACGGGCTGTCCGCCCAGCCGATGATGCGCGCGGTCATTTCGCCGAAAAACGTGTGCAGGACGAAGTCATAGAGAAAAGCGCAGCCGATCGAGAACAGCAGGAAATAGAACAACAGGGCTTCGACGACCGCCGGTGCAGCCAGCGGTTTTTCTGCACGCAGCAGCGAGACGGCCGAGGCAGCGAGCCCGATCACGAGGAAGGTCGCGGTGAAGTTGGCGAGGATGGGGCGGATGGCGTCCGCCATGGTGACGCGTTCCTGATCAGCCTAGATCCGCTCCAGCGCCAGCGACACGCCCTGGCCGACGCCGACGCACATGGTGGCGAGCGCGCGCTTGCCGCCGCGCTTTTCGAGGCCATGCACCGCGGTCATCGCCAGCCGCGCGCCCGACATGCCGAGCGGGTGGCCGAGCGCGATCGCGCCGCCATGCGGATTGACGTGGTCGGAGTCCTCGGCGACGCCGAGCTGACGCAGGCAGGCGATGCCTTGCGAGGCGAACGCCTCGTTGAGCTCGATCAGGTCGAAATCGCCGATCTTGAGCCCAAGCCGCTCCATCAGCTTGCGCGTCGACGGCACCGGGCCGATGCCCATGATGCGTGGCGGCACCGCAGCCGAGGCCATGCCGAGGACGCGCGCGCGGGGCGTGAGGCCGTGCGCCTTCGCCGCGTCCTCACTGGCGAGGATGATGGCGGCGGCGCCGTCATTGATGCCGGAGGCATTGCCGGCGGTGATGGTGCCGGGATTGCGCACGATCGGCTTGAGCTTCGCCAGATTGTCGAGCGTGGTGTCGGGCCGCGGGTGCTCGTCCTTGTCGACGATGATCGGCCCGGCTTTGCCGCCGGGCGCCTCGACCGGAACGATTTCCTCGGCGAAAAAGCCCGAAGCGATGGCGCGGCCGGCGCGCTGCTGCGAGCGCAGCGCAAACGCGTCCTGGTCCTTGCGCCCGACTTGGAATTCCTCGGCCACATTCTCGCCGGTCTCCGGCATCGAATCGATGCCGTATTGCGCCTTGAGCACCGGATTGACGAAGCGCCAGCCGATGGTGGTGTCGTAGATTTCGACGTTGCGCGAGAACGCTTCGCTCGCCTTGCCCATCACCATCGGCGCGCGGGTCATCGATTCGACGCCCCCGGCAATGGCGAAATCCATGTCGCCGGTGCGGATCGCGCGCGCGGCGTCGCCGACGGCGTTGAGGCCGGAGGCGCAGAGCCGGTTGATGGTCAGGCCCGGGACGCTGTCCGGCAGGCCGGCAAGCAGAAGCGCCATGCGCGCAATGTTGCGGTTATCTTCGCCGGCCTGGTTGGCGCAGCCGAGAAAGACCTCGTCGAGCCGCGACCAGTCGGCCTTGCCGTTGCGCTTGACCAGCGCCCGGATCGGGACCGCGGCGAGGTCGTCGGTGCGCACCTTGGCGAGCGTGCCGCCGTAGCGGCCGATCGCGGTGCGCGCGGCGTCGCAGATGAAAACGTCTCGCATCGGTCTCTCCCCAGGTCCACGCTGTCGCCCGGTCTTTCGGTCGCGCGATCTTAGATCCGCTATTTAGGGTCGGTGGCGGAAACGGTCAAATCGCGGTCGATCGGTTTGCCGGCCCCGCGTCTTGACGAGGTTCGGCAGAAATGTCAGGCCGAATGAGCATTCGTCTCAAGAGTTTGCCGTGAACGACCGCGCCGGGGATTTCCCTACTCTTTCCGCCATGCCGAGGAAGGCGCGCGCCGAGCAAGACCGGCCGCCGCTGCGGCCGGTGCGGCTCGGCCCGCCGGACGTTCTCGTCGAGCGCCGCCGCGACGGCGCCATGCTGCTGCGCTCGCCGCACCCGCTGACGCCCTATCCGAAGAACCTCACCGCGCGGCTCGACTATTGGGCCGAGGCGCAAGGCGACCGCGTTTTCCTCGCGCAACGCGATGCCCGCGGCGACTGGCGCACGCTCAGTTATGCGTCGACGCGCGCGAGGGTGCGGGCGATCGCCGCGGCGCTGCTCGAGCGCGAGCTGTCGCCGCAGCGGCCGATCGCGATCCTGTCGGGCAACGACGTCGAGCATGCGCTCCTTGCGCTTGCGGCGATGCATGTCGGCATTCCCTACGCGCCGATCTCGGTGCCGTACTCGCTGATGTCGCAGGATTTCGGCAAGCTCAAAGCGATCATCGGAATTCTGACGCCCGGCCTCGTCTTCGCCGCCAAGGGGACGGCATTCGCGCGCGCGATCGCCGCAACCGTGCCGGCCGGCGTCGAGATCGTGGTCACGGCAAATCCGTCGCCGAATCGGCCGGCCACACCGTTCGCAGAACTATTGTCGAGCGAGCCGACGCCGGCCGTCGCGGCGGCCCACGCCAAAGTCGGCCCCGACACCGTCGGCAAGATCCTGTTCACCTCCGGCTCGACCGGGTCGCCCAAGGGCGTCATCAACACCCAGCGCATGATGTGCGCGAACCAGGCGATGGCGCGCGCCGGCTTCCTGTTCGTCAGCGACGAGCCGCCGGTGCTGGTCGACTGGCTGCCCTGGAACCATACCTTCGGCAGCAATCACAATTTCAACTTCGTGCTCGACAATGGCGGTTCGCTCTATATTGACGAGGGCAAGCCGTTGCCGGGGGCGATCGAAGCGACGGTGCGCAATCTGCGCGACATCGCGCCGACAATCTATTTCAACGTGCCGAAGGGCTTCGAGATGCTGCTCCCCTATCTCGAGGCGGACCGGGCGCTGCGCGAAAAGTTCTTTAGCCGGCTGAAGGTGCTGTTCTACGCCGGCGCCAGCCTGTCGCAGCACGTGCGCGACGCGCTGGAGGAGCTCGCGATCAAGACCGCCGGCGAGCGCATCATCTTTCTGTCGAGCCTCGGCTCGACCGAAACCGCGCCGCTCGCGATCGCCTGCAGCTGGGAGAGCGAGCGGGTCGGCAATATCGGCCTCCCCGCTCCCGGCGTCGACCTCAAGCTCGTGCCGCGCGAGGGCAAGCTCGAAGCGCGGCTCAAGGGCGCCAACATCACGCCGGGCTATTGGCGCGCGCCCGAGCTTACCGCCGCGGCGTTCGACGACGAGGGTTTTTACAAGATCGGCGACGCGTTGAAATTCGAAGACCCGGCCGATCCGGCGAAAGGCCTGCTGTTCGACGGCCGGCTCGCCGAGGATTTCAAGCTCGCGACCGGTACCTGGGTCAGCGTCGGGCCGCTGCGCGCCGCGTTCATCGCCCATTGCGCGCCGCTGGTGCGCGACGTGGTGCTCGCCGGCGCCGACCGCGACGAGGTTGCCGCGCTGGTGTTTCCGGATCTCGACGCCTGCCGCAAGCTTGCGCCCGATCTCGCATCGGATGCCTCAGCCGCCGCGGTGGTTGCCGATCCACGCGTCGTCGCCGAGTTCGCCCGCCGCCTCGCGGCGTTGGCCGAGCCGAGCCGCGGCACGTCGGCGCGGGTCGGCCGAGCTATTTTGCTGACTGAGCCGCCGTCGCTGGACCTTGGCGAGGTCACCGACAAGGGATCGATCAACCAGCGCGCCGTGCTGACCCATCGCGCCTTGCTAGTCGACCAGCTTTACATGAACCCGCCGCCGCCAAACGTCATTGTCGCCGGCCAATCGCCAACGCCAACAGCAAAAGCGAGTTGACTATGGATATTCGCGGACACG
>JASHXX010000122.1 GCA_030043335.1 Xanthobacteraceae bacterium | reverse complement strand
GTTCAATCTCGGCGCCAAGGGCGTGATCAACCGCAGCCAGTTCAAATGCTGGGGCGCGATGCCGAAGGTCGGCACGCCGGAATACGATTCCTGGGTCAAGGAGGCGCGGCGCTTCGGCAAGGCGATCTGGGAGATCACCGGCAAGCGCGACGTCGACATCGTGTTCGAGCATCCGGGCGAGGCGACGTTCCCGGTCTCCTGCCTGGTGGTCAAGCGCGGCGGCATGGTGGTGTTCTGCGCCGGCACCTCCGGCTACAACATCACCTTCGATGCGCGCTATGTCTGGATGCGGCAGAAGCGCGTGCAGGGCTCGCACTTCGCGCATCTCAAGCAGGCGAGCGCTGCCAACCAGTTCGTCATCGACCGGCGCATCGACCCGTGCATGAGCGACGTGTTCGCCTGGGAGAAGATCCCCTACGCGCACGAATTGATGCGCACCAACCGGCACAAGCCCGGCAACATGGCGGTCCTGGTCAACGCGCCGCGCACCGGGCTGCGCAATTTCGACGACGCGCTCGAGGCGGCCTCGCGGCCGGAGCTGACCAGGCAATCGAACCGGGTCTAGCCGTCCCGACGGCGCTGCCGCCCGGGCACGACGGAAGGCTCATTTTGCCTGCCGCGCCCGCGCGATCGCGGCGTTGAGCTCGCCGCCGTAAATGAAGATCCAGGCGGTGAAATAGAGAAACACCAGCGCGATCATTGCCGAGGCGAGGCCGGCGTAATAGGTGACGTAATTGCCGGCGAAGTTGGCGAGGTAGCGGCCGAAGGCGATGCCGCAGCCGAGCCAGAGCACGATGGTGGCGAGGATGCCGGGCCAGATCTGAATAAGCCGCCGTCGTCCGGCCGGCAGCCATTTGTGCGCGATCGTCAGCGCCAGCACCAGGACCGCGGTGGCGAGCGCAAAGCGCGCGATGTTGAAATGCGACTCGAGCGGCTCGAGCCATGGCATATAGCCGAGCGCGGTCCTGAAAATGAGCGGCCCGAGTACGACCAGGAAGGCGAGCGCGAGCAGCGCGATCGCGGCGATTAGCACGTAGCCGATCGATTCGAGGCGCAGCAGCCACCAGCTGCGCTGCTCGTTGAGCCCGTAGGCGCGGTTGAGCCCGATGCGCAGGCTCTCGATGCCGCTCGAGGCGAAATAGACCGCCAGCACCGAGCCGGCGGTGAGCACGTCGCCGCGCGCGGTGGTCAGCACGCTGTGGATCTGGGCGGCGATCGGATCGGCGACCTCTTTCGGCCAGGCCGCGATCACCAGCCGGGCGACTTCGCTGGCGAGATTGGCGGAGCCGATGATGCCGGCGAGCGAGGCGACGACGATGAGGAACGGGAACAGCGCCATCAGCACCGACAGCGCGATGTGGCTGGCGATCGCCCAGCCATCGTCGCGGTTGAAGCGAAAGAAAGCGTCGAGGGCGGCGCGGCCGCACAGGCCGATCGTGTTCAACGCGAGGCTCCGGAACGGGCGTAGCGGCTGGCGCGACAGGTCAGCGCACAATGCTCCCGAAGTCCAGCGGTCTTGCGCCGTTCTGGCAACGCGGCGCCCGGCGGGCGCTCAATAGGCGTTGCGATACGCCTTCGGCGACAGCACGGTGCGGGCGATGATTTTCAGGTCGAGCCAGAACGACCAGTTGTCGATGTAGAACAGGTCGTGCTCGACGCGTCGGCGCATCTTCTCGTCGGTGTCGGTCTCGCCGCGATAGCCGTGGATCTGCGCCCAGCCGGTGATGCCCGGCTTGACGTTGTGGCGCCGGGCATAGAGCGAGATGCGCTGCTCATAGTCGAGATTGTGCGACAGCGCGTGCGGCCGCGGGCCGACCAGCGACATGTCGCCGGTGAGCACGTTGAAGAGCTGCGGGATCTCGTCGATGTTCGAGCTCCGCAGCCAGCGGCCGATCCGGGTCACCCGCGGATCGTTGGCGCTCGCCTGCCGGATCACGACGCCGTCGTCGAGCGTGCGCATGGTGCGGAATTTGATGTTGCGGAACGGCCGCTGATTGAAGCCGTAGCGGCGTTGCACGAAGAACACCGGGCCGGGACTGTCGAGCTTGATCCAAACGGCGACGGCGAGGAGGAGCGGGGTGAGCGCGATGAGCGCGAGCGCGGCCAAGACGAGGTCGAACAGCCGCTTCTGCACCACCTCGAGCCGCGACAGCGGCAGCCGGGTGAGCTTGAGGCTCGCCAGCGGGCCGAGCCGGGACAGCTCGACCTCCTCGAATTTGTGCAGGATCTGCTCGGCGCCGAGATGGATCGCGACCGGCAGCGTCAGGAAGGTTTCGGCGCAGCGCTCGATGATCTCGGTCGCCGACCACGGCACCAGGAGGAACATCGCGTCGGGCTGGAGCGAGCGCACGCTCGCCGCCGCCTCGGCGAGTCGCGGTCGAGGCTGGCGCGCCGCTCCGCCGCCGGCGCCGCGGCGGCGACCGGAGTGATGAAGCGGCAGCCGACGATGTTGACGCCGAGGTGCCACGGCTCGTAGCGATGGACGAAGCTGCCGACCTGCGCCCCGGTGCCGATCAGAAAGATCCGCTGCGCGGAAACGAGGCCGGCGGCGCGGGCGAGCGCGGTGAGGCGCACGATGACGAAGCGCGACACGATCAGCGCGGCGAGCGTGGTGCAATAGAACAGCACTATCCACGCCCGCGAATAGTCGACGCTGATCTGCGCGAGGAAGCCGAGCGTCAGCAGGCAGATCAGCGTCACGTTCCACAATTGGATGGTGCGCCGCGCGTGCGGCTTGAAGCTGAAGAAGTTCGGCAGCCGGTATTCGCCGCGGAAGATGTTGGAGACGGCAAAAATGCTCGCCGCCAGCACCCCGACCTGGACGAATTCGGCGATGTTGCCGCGAACGCCATAGGCGGCGAGGTGATAGGCGACGCCGGTCAGGCAGGACATCGCCAGGATTAGCGCGATGTCGGTGAGGAAAATCGCGCCGGAGAAGGTGCCGCTCGAAAGCACCGCCCAGCCGCGCAGCATCCGGCCGCTCTCTGGCCGCGCCGCCAGCGTGTAATTACGGAGGGAGTTCATCGCGCCCAACCTGTTGCCTTTTGGCGAAATCCGCCGCGCCGCTGCCCCGAAACGGGACAAGCGCGACCTTCAGATCATTCGGTCGCGAGAAGCGTGCCAGCGGCGGCGTGGAAGCCGTGCCGGCGGCGCATTAACGCTTGCCGGAAGGCGTTAACCCTTGGCGGGCCGGCGCCGCTCGAAGAACAGGCGGACGAGATTGCGCTCGCCAACGACTTCGCCGAGCGAGCGAAAGGCGAAGAACGGAATCAAGATCAGGAGGCCGATCAAGCTGGTGGCAATCAGCTGATCGAGCGTGCCGCCGCCAAGTTCGCCAAGCGAATCGGCGACCGGGCGGTGGTGAATGAGCCCGACCAGCACTTCTTCGACGGCATTGAGAACCAGGAGCAGCATGAGGAAGGCGCCGGATTTATACAGCGTCGGCCAGATCAGCGCTTGCAACTTGAACCGCTCGCCGAGGTGGAACATGTGCCCCAACGATACGAACTTGGCGCAGATCAGCGCCTTGGCCGCGGCCAGGCCGTAGGGTGCAAACGCGATGCCGTGAGCGTGCAGAATCGAGGCTTTCAGAAAAAGAAGCGCGCCAAAACAGATGTAAAGATAGACGGCAACTATGGCGAATTCCTTGAGCTCGTCGGCCGCTCTTTGCGCCAGATGTGCCTTCGACGGGGCATCGTGGTGCGTCATGACACGGGCCTCTTGGTTCGCGGTCGCGCGACGCTTGCCGTCAATAGAGTGGAGGGCGCGGTCGCAACAACCGTCATTGTAGACGACGGCGGCAACACGACCCAGCGTCCATGTTGCGATCGGCGCAAAATCTTGTTTAGACTGAATGCGCCTCGACATGATGCGTTGATCGGGTCAACGCAGGCGGCTGGTGAGGCGGGCTGGTCGGGCCGGCCAATCGGGCGGGCGAATGGCGGGATCGTTTTTCAACGCCCGCAAAGAGTACGATCTCGACCGCATCCAGACGCATTTCAAGAATCTGGCGGTGACCGACATTGCGCCGGCGCTCAAATCCAAGCAGGTCGGCGCCCTGCTGGTGGTGATGCCGATCTCGGAGAAATACCGCGCGATGCTCCGCAATCTTTTTCCAAAGACCGGCAAGCAGAAGCCGGCGCTGGTCCCGATCGAATCCGCAGGTGCAATCGCGGCCGTCGCCAAGTACTACCAAAGCTACGATCTACCGAAGGGCACGCTGCAGGGATCGCCGCCGATTCCGGACGATGACATGAAGACGTTGCGCGTTCCGCTCTATCTCGTGGCCAACAAGAAGCTTTCCGACGACGTCGTCGGCACCTTGGCAAAGGCGATCATGGACGCGCGCCGCGCTCTCATCGGCGCGCATCCGATTCTGGCGCAGATCAGCGAGCCGGACATCGACAAGACCGACGCCGACAGCGATACCTACATTCCGGTCCCCCCCGGCGCCACGGCCTA
>JASHXX010000121.1 GCA_030043335.1 Xanthobacteraceae bacterium | reverse complement strand
CGCCATAGAGGAACAGCACGACCTCGGAACCTTCGCGCAGCACCGCGACCGCTACCACGATGGCGAGAGCGGCAAGCGACTTCGACCCCGCGACCACCGCGGCTCCGGCTTCGCGCATCTCGGCGGCAAGTTCGCGGCCGTGCCGCGCCATCCACACATTGTGCCAGCCGAGCATCAGCACCGCGAAGCCCAGGATGCCGGCGTTGAACAGTTCCTGGCCCCTGCCCGCGAACAGCTCCGACAGGCCGCCGGTAAACGCCGCCACCAGACAAGCGCCGAATACGCCGGCGGTGACGCCGCCCGCGACCCAGCGCCCGCGCCCGCCGACCCCGGAGGTGACCGCCATGATGATGCCGACGATCAGGCCGGCTTCGAAGACCTCACGAAAGACGATGACCAATGTGGGAAGCACTACGACCTCGCGGCATGACCATCACGGCACGACCAGGAAACCTTCGGTCGCGCGATGGAAATCATCGAAGAACTTGTAGCGGCCCGGCTGTTGCGGGGGCACATGGACGAGCGCTTCGCCGCCGGCCGCGATCACTTTCTCGAAGTGGAGCGCTCCGCTTTCGAATTCGGCGGCGCCAGAGCCGAGATTCTTGACGGCGAAAATAATTGGTTTCGCGGCGGGAGCATGGACCTCGGCCGGCTCGAATCGATGATCCTTGATGGTCAGCGACAGCGTCACGGCGTCATCGGCGCGTGCAGCGCCGACGCTAAGCGCCAGCATTGACGCCAGCAGCATGGGGCGCAGGGTCATCAGCATATCGCGCGTCATGGCCGGCAAACGATCGTCCTCGATGCGAACGAAATGGATCACGGCAGGAGTTGGGGAACAACGGAGTTTTTGTCAATCAGCAACGCAAATATTAGAATTGTTATAATAACAGAGGGCTGGTAGTGAGCTTCGCAGACATGACCTTTGACGCATCATCGGTCATCGCGCGCGGGTCATGATCATGGCGCTCCGACTCGACACAGGCTCTCGCGATTTTGAGCAAAAATTCCGCGCGTTTCTTGATACCAAACGCGAGGCGTCGGCCGACGTCGAGGCGGCGGTGCGCACGATTATCGCCGAGGTCGCGGCGCGCGGGGACCGCGCGCTCAAGGATCTCACGTTGAAGTTCGACCGGCTCGATCTCGACCGGGCCGGGATCAGGGTGACGCCGCCCGAGATCGAAGCGGCGTGGAAATCCTGCAGCGACGAGGCGCTCGATGCGCTTACGCTCGCGCACGACCGCATCGAGGCCTTTCATCGCCGGCAACGGCCACACGATGATCGCTTCACCGATGGGCTCGGTGTCGAGCTTGGCTGGCGCTGGACCGCAATCGAAGCGGTCGGGCTCTACGTGCCCGGCGGCAGCGCCGCTTATCCCTCCTCGGTACTGATGAATGCGATACCCGCCAAGGTCGCCGGCGTGCCGCGGCTCGTCATGGCGGTGCCGGCGCCGGAGGGCGCGCTGCCGCCACTCGTCCTTGCGGCAGCCAAACTCGCCGGCGTCGGCGAGATTTTCCGCATCGGCGGCGCGCAGGCGATCGCGGCGCTCGCCTATGGCACCGAGACCATCGCGCCGGTTGCCAAGATCGTCGGCCCGGGCAACGCTTATGTCGCCGCCGCCAAGCGCCTCGTCTTCGGCAAGGTCGGCATCGACATGATCGCGGGCCCATCCGAAGTGCTCATTCTTGCCGACCGCACCGGCAATCCGGACTGGATTGCTGCCGACCTTTTGGCGCAAGCCGAACACGATGCCAGTGCGCAGGCGATCCTGATCACCGACGACGCCGCGCTCGCGGCCGCCGTCGAGCGCGCCGTCGCTACCGAGCTGGCCGGATTGCCGCGAGCAAAAATCGCCGCCGCCTCCTGGCGCGACTTCGGCGCCGTGATTCTGGTGCGCAGCCTCGACGAAGCCTTGCCGCTCGTCGACGCGATCGCGCCTGAGCATCTCGAAATCGCCGCCGCAGGCGCCGACCGGCTCGCCGGCCGCGTCCGCAATGCCGGCGCGATCTTCATCGGCGCGCACACGCCTGAGGCGATCGGCGACTACGTCGCCGGCTCGAACCATGTGCTGCCGACGGCGCGATCGGCGCGCTTTTCCTCCGGGCTCGGCGTGCTCGATTTCATGAAACGCACCTCGATCCTCAAATGCGGGCCGGAGCAACTGCGCGCGCTTGCCGACGCCGCGATCACGCTCGGCACCGCCGAAGGCCTCGACGCCCACGCCCGCTCGGTCGCCATCCGCCTCAACCGCTGATGGCCCGATCCGAGCGCAGCAGGGAGAAAACCGGCCGCCTGGTTGCGGTCACGCTCGATGAAGCCTCGATCGGGCGATCGGGGCCCGACATCGAGCATGAGCGCGCGATCGCGATCTACGATCTGCTCGAGGAGAACAGCTTTCGCCCGGTCGGGCATCAGGGCGGGCCTTACGCGCTCAATCTCGGGATCAGCGGCAGCCGGCTCATGTTCGATATCCGCGAGACCGATGGCACCCCGGTGATCGCGCATCTGCTTTCGCTCGCGCCGTTCCGCCGCATCGTCAAGGACTATTTCGTCGTCTGTGACAGCTACTATGCGGCGATCCGCACCTCGACGCCGGACCGCATCGAGGCGCTCGACATGGGCCGGCGCGCCGTGCACGACGAAGGCTCGCAGGTCCTGATGGAGCGGCTCAAGCGCAAGGTCGAGCTCGATTTCGACACGGCGCGGCGATTGTTCACGCTGGTTACGGTGTTGCACTGGAAGGGGTGAGGTCGCGATGCCGGCTTCGGCGAAGCCGCCCCAGGCCGTGCTGTTCGCCTGCGGCCTCAATGCGGTGCGCTCGCCGATCGCTGCGGGCCTCTTGGCGCAGATGTTCGGCCGCGCCGTCTATGTCGGCTCCGCTGGCGTGCGCAAAGGCGAGCTCGATCCGTTTGCGGTCGCGGTCATGGCCGAGATCGGCCTCGACATCTCCCGGCACAAGCCGATGACCTTCGAGGAGCTGGAAGATCTGGAAGGATTGAATTTCGACCTGATCGTCACTTTGTCGCCCGAGGCGCACCATCGGGCGCTGGAGCTTACGCGCACCAGCTCCGTCGATGTCGAGTATTGGCCGACCGCGGACCCGGCCGGCATCGAAGGCAGCCGCGAGCAGCGACTCGAGGTCTATCGCGAGGTGCGAGACGAGCTGCTCAAGCGCCTGCGTCAGCGCTTCTCGACATCACGTCCGGTCAATGAGTGACGATGATTAAAGCCGCCGAATCAGTCGCCGACGCAGTTGTGGAGCGCCCCGGCATCCGCTAGGTTCCGCGCCAATTTTGGCTCCGGCTCCGCTCGCGGACTTCAAGGCCAAAGGCCATCAATCCGGATAGCGAATGGCGAAGGAAGAGCTTCTGGAATTTCCCGGTGTCGTGACGGAGCTGCTTCCGAACGCCACCTTTCGCGTCAAGCTCGAGAACGAGCACGAGATCATCGCCCACACCGCCGGCCGCATGCGCAAGAATCGCATCCGGGTGCTGGCCGGCGACAAAGTGCTGGTCGAGATGACGCCTTATGATCTGACCAAAGGCCGGATTACCTACCGGTTCAAATGATCGGCCGTCCGAAATTCGTGCTGGCGTCCGGCTCGCCGCGCCGGCTCGCGCTCATCAACCAGGCCGGCATCGAACCCGACGCGCTGCGGCCGGCCGATATCGACGAGACGCCGAAACGCGGCGAGCTGCCGCGCGCCTGCGCCACCCGGCTCGCGCGCGGCAAGGCCGAGGCGGCGCTCGCCATGGTGCGGCTCGATGAGGAGCTCAAAGGCTCCTACATCCTCGCCGCTGACACCGTGGTCGCCGTCGGCCGGCGCATCCTGCCGAAGGCCGAGCTCCTCGACGAGGCGGCGCAATGCCTGCGCCTTCTCTCCGGGCGCAACCATCGCGTCCACACCGCGATCTGCCTGGTAACGCCCAAGGAAACGTTTCGTCAGCGTCACGTAGAGACGCGGGTGCGCTTCAAGCGGCTGTCGGACGCCGATATCGAGGCCTATCTCGCCTCCGGCGAATGGCGCGGCAAGGCCGGCGGCTATGCGGCGCAAGGGATCGCCGCGACGTTCATCGTCAAGATCGTCGGCTCCTACTCTAACGTTGTCGGCCTGCCGCTCTACGAGACGATGACGCTGCTCGGCGGCGAGGGCTATCCGATCCACTTCGGCTGGCTCAACGCGGTGTGAGGTGGCGCGCGTTTCGCGGCGCCCCATATTGCGCATATGGGCGAGTCTCAGCAGCGCAAAAAATGCCCGATCTGCGGCAAGCCGACCGCGGAAGCGTTCCGGCCGTTCTGCTCAAAGCGCTGCGCCGACGTCGATCTCAACCGCTGGCTTTCCGGCGTCTATTCGGTGCGGGTAACCGAGGATGAGGAAGAAGACGAGCGGCGCGATGACGACGGCGGCGCCCCGAACTGACCATTGCCGAACTGACCATTTTGACGATGACGGCCGTCGCGCGCGCCATTCTGGACAGCCGGAAATCAAGTCACTATAACACGCCGCTTTCGCCGGCCGCCCGACGGGTTGCGCGGCGAGCGCCCAGGTAGCTCAGTTGGTAGAGCACTGCACTGAAAATGCAGGTGTCGGTGGTTCAATTCCGCCCCTGGGCACCAACATGCAAATTCGATTTTGATTTTACTCGGCTTTTTCGCGCAAAGTCCCACGCTAAGAAAACGGGATCGCACCTTCGCCTTCTGAAGCCACGCTTGTCGGCATTCGGAGGGAAACCGGACATGATGCGCTTGTCACTCGATGTCCGCTAATGACCCAACGCGGACAGGAGCGCCACCTCTGAGAAAGCCTTGCAAGTGACGCCAGAGTCAGAGTGGCTTCTTTACTGAGAACATAATTGCTTGGAGGGGTGTTTGCCCCGGATCATTGCCGAATTCCCGATGAAATTCTCGCACCAGTGCGTCGACGATTTGCTCAGCATCAACACCGCCTCGCACTCGAACTTGATCGATGACTGGGCTGCCATAGACCATCCCGCGCGCAAAGTTAGCCGCGTCTGGAATCTCTTTTGCCAGCCTAATTACCGCAGCGTTGACGTCGATAAAACCCGTCTCGATCACGGATCCTTTGATCGCATCAAACTGATAAGAGAAGGGCACGCTCATAAACTGTGGCGGGTCACTAGGAAAATAACTTCCCACAACTTCGTGCACGATTCGGCCAAATGGGTTGTAGCGGTGGGAATCCCAGATACTGAAGAGATAGTGACCGCCGGGTGCAAGGACGCGATAAACTTCACGATACGCCTGCTCTTTGTCAGGGAAAAACATCACGCCGAATTGGCAAACGACCACATCGAAGCTGTCGTCCGCGAACGGTAGCGCCATCGCATCCGCTGGCCGGAACTCGACTTGCTCGCCAGCTCGGAACTTTGCCCGAGCAACGTCGAGCATTGGCGGATTGAGATCGGTTGCCGTTAAGTGTGTCCCAGGGGGCAAGAGATCGCGCAATCGGCGTGTGACAATGCCAGTACCGGCTGCCGTTTCTAGAACTCGCGCCGGTCCAAGGGCAGCTACGCGCTCTGCCATCTCGGCAGCATAATCGACGAAAATGATCGGGCCCATGCCTTGATCATAATGTTTCGGTATGTCCCCAACGAACCGCGCTGCGTCGTCCTTCATGATGATCCTCCGGTTGTTAGACAGCGAAGGTGCTTGTCTCCACCTCTTCATTGTCGCTCGCCATGGCAATAAGGTAATCGAATAAGCAGGTGATGTCCGTTCGTGGCACAAAGCGGACATCGATCAACGTTAGACATGAGTCCGCTTTTAAGGGGTGGATTCAACCGATCGACGCAACACCCCTCCACTCTAATCTGGCACGTTGGAATGGCATGCATATGGAGGGACATACAGGGACACGGTTCACGCCGAAGCTGAAGGCAGAGCCCTGAGAGCGCTGGAAGAGCGGCCAACAGATGGCTGACATCGCGGAGCGCTCGAGGAACGAGAGCGGTGTCTAAGCGGTAGGTCCAAGGACCCGAACCACGATGCAGTCATGCGCATCGGCAGCGAAGCACCGAAGCGGCGGCCCCATTCTTCCAATCGGCATGAAAGCCAAGGGACTTATCGGGAATCCGCCACCTCGAACCGTCATCG
>JASHXX010000120.1 GCA_030043335.1 Xanthobacteraceae bacterium | reverse complement strand
CGGCGCAACCGCTCGGCATCGCCGAGTATTTCGCCACCCGCTACAGCATCCACATCGCCATCGACCTCGCCGGGCTCGCGATCGCCGGCGGCCTCTTCATCGTGCCAAGCTTCTCGGCGGTGCAGGCCTGGGCCGGCGCTGACCGCCGCGCCCGCGTCGTCGCCGCGGTCAACGTGCTCAACGCCGCCTTCATGGTCGTCGGCGCGATCATCCTCGCCGTGCTGCAGAAGCTCGGGCTCGACGCGGCGGTGCTGTTCGCGCTCCTCGGCGTCGCCAATCTTGTCGTCGCGGTCGTCATCGGCCGCACCATGCCGGTGGGCTGGCTCAATGATTTCCTCTCGATCGTGTTCCGCGCCTTCTTCCACCTCGAGGTCAAGGGCCTGGAGAACATCACCAAGGCCGGCCCCAACGCCATTATCGCGCTCAACCATGTGAGCTTCCTCGATCCGCCGCTCGCCACCGCCATCCTGCCGAAGCGCCCAGTGTTCGCCATCGATGTTGCGATGTCGCAACGCTGGTGGATCCAGCCGTTCCTCAGATTCGTGCGCACCATGGCGCTCGACCCGCTCAAGCCGATGGCGCTGCGCACCATCATCAATGCGGTGCGCGCCGGCGATTCGCTGGTGATCTTTCCCGAAGGCCGCATCACCATCACCGGCCGGCTGATGAAGGTCTATGACGGCGCCGCGATGATCGCCGACAAGTCGGAGGCGATGGTGGTGCCGGTGCGCATCGACGGGCCGGAACGGACCATCTTCAGCCGGCTGAAGAAGACGCAGGTGCGCCGCCGGTTGTTCCCGAAGATCAAAGTAACGATCCTCGAGCCGGTGAAGCTCAAGGTCGATCCGCAGCTTGTCGGGCGAAAGCGGCGCCTCGCCGCTGGCGCCGCGCTCTACGACGTGATGTCCGACCTGATCTTCCGCACCACCTCGACCGACCGCACCATCGTCGAAGCGGTCATCGAGGCGGCCAAGGTCAATGGCGGCGGGTGGCTGGCGATCGAGGATCCGGTCAGCGGCCGGCTGACCTATAAGCGGCTCCTGCAGGCGACCGCCATTCTCGGCGCCAAGTTGATGCCGCTAGCCCCCGAGGGACGCGCCGTCGGCGTCATGCTGCCGACCTCGAACGGCGCGGTCGTGACCGTGCTCTCGCTGCTTTCCGGCGGGCGCGTTCCGGCGATGATCAACTTCAGCGCCGGCGCCGCCAACGTCCTCGGCGCCTGCCGCTCGGCGCAAGTCGACACCATCCTCACCGCGCGCGCGTTCGTCGAGAAGGCAAGACTCGAGAAGCTCGTCGCCCAGCTCGAGAAGCAGGTTCGCCTCGTCTACCTCGAAGACATCCGCAAGACGGTAAGCTTTGCCGACAAGCTGCGTGGCGCGTTGCGGGCGAAAAAGCCGCTGGTCGCGCGCAAGCCTGACGATTGGGCCGCGATCCTGTTCACGTCCGGCACCGAAGGCACGCCCAAGGGCGTGGTTCTTTCCCATCGCAACGTTTTGGCCAACGTCGCCCAAGTCGAAGCCCGCATCGATTTCGGCCGCGACGATCGGTTGTTCATGGCACTGCCCACGTTTCACTCGTTTGGCTTCATGGGCGGCATTGTGCTGCCGCTCATTTCCGGCGTGCCGACCTTCCTCTATCCCTCGCCGCTGCACTACCGCACCGTGCCGGAATTGGTCTACGGCATCTGCGCCACCTATTTGTTCGGTACCGACACCTTCCTCACCGGCTATGCGCGCATGGCCAACCCGTACGACTTCCGTTCGCTGCGCTACATCGTCGCCGGCGCCGAGCCGATCAAGGAAACTACCCGCCGCGTCTATCTGGAGAAGTTCGGCATGCGCATTCTCGAAGGCTACGGCGTGACCGAGACCTCGCCGGTGCTGGCGCTCAACACTCCGATGTTCAACAAGTTCGGCACCGTTGGCCGCCTGCTGCCGGGCGTCGAGGCACGCCTGGAGAAGGTGCCGGGCGTCGAGGAGGGCGGCCGGCTGTTCGTGCGCGGCCCGAACGTCATGCTCGGCTATCTGCGCTCCGAGCGTCCCGGCGTGCTCGAACCGCCGCCGAACGGCTGGTACGATACCGGCGACGTCGTCACCATCGACGAGCAAGGCTTTATCGCCATCAAGGGCCGCGCCAAGCGCTTCGCCAAAGTCGGCGGCGAGATGGTTTCGCTCGCCGCGGTCGAGATGCTCGCGGCCGAGCTGTGGCCGAACTACAACTCCGCGGTCGTCGCGGTCCCCGACGCGCGCAAGGGCGAGCGGCTCATTCTCGTCACCGACAAGCACGCCGCCACGCGCGCCGATTTCCAGGCCTACGCCCGCAGCCAGCACGCGTCCGAGTTGATGTTCCCCGCCGAGCTCATCGTGGTCGACAAGCTGCCGCTCCTCGGCTCGGGCAAGCCCGACCTGCAGGCGCTGCAGAAGCTCGTGAGCGACCAGATCGCGGCGAAGGCGACTGTCGCGGCAGAGTGATCGTCGGCGAATGTTTTGCCGGCGGGCATGACCGCGGACGGGTGCGCGCCGGCGCGTGGGGCTATTGTCCTTGCCAGGTGACCGCGCCGCCGCTTCCGGTGATTTCGACATCGCGCGCATCGACGACGCGATAAGTACCCGCATTGGATTGGCCGGTAACGGCTGAAGTCGACCGCCAATGCTGATCGGACGCGGCGCAGGTACCGTTGTCCTCGGCCCGCGCCTCATAGTGGTAGGTGCCGTCGGGACGGTTCTCGATGGTCAGCGTCCAGGTCACGCCGCTCTGCACGGTCGTGGCGCGCCAGGTTCCAAGCATGACCGGATTGGCCTGATCGAGTGGGCCGGTCGACTGGGTTGGGTAGAATATCGCCGCGCCGGTTGCGCCCTTGACCTCGATCGCTCCGTTGCCGACGGCGCGGTAAGTCCCGCTGCGCACGCGGCCGCGCTTGTTGATGGTGCGGTATCGGCCATTGCCGGATTGGTAGGTGCCGTCCTCCTGCACCGTTGTTACCAGGCGGTAGGTGCCAGCCGCCGCGATCGAATAGACGAAACGCCAATCGTAGTCGTCGATGACGCTGTCGTGCGCGAGGGTCCCGACCAGCACCGGATCGACGCTTGGCTTGATGGCCTGAGCGGGAGGCTGCGGCGTCAAGGCGGCCTGCGGCGGCGGTGGCACGGCGGCTTGCGGCTGCGGGGTCTTGGCCGCGACGAACCACCAGATTCCAGCCGTTGCCGCGACCAATCCGAGACCCGCCAGCGTAACCGCGAGCACGGTCCGCCCGTTGGCTGCGATCCGCGGCGCCGTAGCGCCCGAAACGATACCCGGCGAGGCAAGCCGCGGCGGCGTCGGATCGATCTGCAGCAGGGCTTTTACGGTTTCGACGAGCCGGCGCAGATGCGACTCCAGGGGAGGTGTGAGCGCATCGAGCCAATGCACCGTGCCGATGAAATATTCGAGCGAGCGCGTCGGCGCGATGTCCTGGATGCGCAGCGGGATGATCGGCACCCCTTTGTTGACGGCGCGCTCGATTTCGCGCCGGATCTGCGGCGACTCGTTGGCGTTCGCCGAAAAGATCAGGATTACCACCCGGCACTGGTTGATGTCGTCGATGATCGCTTCGCCCCACTCCGCGCCCGGCATGATGTCGCGCGGCGCGATCCAGCAGCGAATCCCCGACGCCTCGAGCGCGGCGCAGGTGGCGTCCGCCGCCGCCTTGTCGTGGGTCGAGTAGCTGATGAATGCGTCGTGAGGCATTTGCTGCCGATTGAAGGGTAGCCAAACCCGGCCGGCCAACGCTTCCGGCGACTAGTTCGCATATTTTAGCAAATAATTCCTTGCGCCCGGAGTTGCGTGATCTCGTCATCGCTCGCGCCCTGCTCACGTAAGATCGCGTCGCTGTGCTCGCCGACCTTCGGCGCCGGCGTCGCCTGCGCTTTCTGCGCGCCGGCGATCCACATCGGGCTGCTGACGGTAAAGCCGCCGCCGCTCAACGGCACGATCACGCCGTTTTCCCGCATCTGCCGGTCGTGCAGCGCGTCGCCCGGCCGGGCGACCACCGCCACCACAAAGCCTTTGGCCTCGAGACGATGCATCCAGTCCTGCGCATCGCGCTCCAGAAAAATCTCATCGAGCAGCGCGATCAGAGCCTGCGCATTCTTGAATCGCGCCGGCCGGTCGATGAAGCGCAGGTCGTGGGCGAGCTGCGGCCGGCCGACGGTCTCGGCAAAGACCGGCCAGAGCCTCGGGTCCTGGGCGACGCCGATGGCGAGGAGCAGCCAGCGGTCGTCGCGGCAGCGATAATGGTTCGAGAGCGCATTGAGCGCTTCGCTGCGCGGCGGCCGCGGTATAAACTTGGCGCCGTCGAGGCCCGCCTGGATGAAGCAGGCACTGGCCCAGGCGCCGTTCGCCAACAGCGAAGACCCGACATGCGCGCCCTTGCCGGTGCGCTCGCGCTGGAACAACGCGGTGACGATGGCGCCGAAGAGCGCAAGCGCGGTCGGATGATCACCCATGCCGGGAACCGATCGCGCCGGCAGGCTCTTTGCATCCGGCCGCACCTGGTCCATCAGGCCCGAGCGCGCCCACCACGCTGTCGAATCAAATCCCGGCTTGTTGGCCTCGGCGCCGCGCTCGCCATAGGCGGTGAGCGAGGCATAGATCAGGCGTTCATTGAGATGGGAGAGCTGGTCGTAGGCGATGCCGAGCCGGCGCCGGGCCGGCGGTGGATAGTTGGTGATGAACACGTCGGCGCCGAGGACGAGATCGTGGACGATTTTTTGCGCCTCGCGCCGCTTAAGATCGAGCGCGAGGCTGCGCTTGTTGCGGTCGTCGACGGTCCAGCAATAGTCGGTGTCGCTGACCGGCATACCCGGCTGGAAGGAAAGATTGCGGTAGGCATCGCCGGCGCCGGTCGGTTCGATCTTGATCACCTCGGCGCCGAAATCGGCCATGATGGTGGCGGCCGCGGGCGCGGCGATGAAGCTCGCCGCATCGAGCACCTTGAGCCCGGAGAAAACGCCTGGTGTGCTCACGCGAAAATTCCTCCCTGATCGCCGCACGATTCCATGAGCCGGCGTCACCCGGCAAGCGCGGGCGGCTTCCTCGGATGCAGCCGCCGCGCGACGCGCCATTCCCAAACCGGATCGCCGCGGTCGCGGCGACGAGTGACATCGAGCTCCAGCCAACGGTCGTGGGCGAGCGCGGCGCCGACCCATAGTTCGTTCCAGGCATCGAACACCGCGGGCGGAAGATTGTTGCGCTCCTCCATCAAGCGCCATGTGGTCTGTTGCATCGTGCAGGCGTCGTCGCCGCGCAACGCGGCGTCGTCCCCCTGGGCCCGCGCGAGCCGCACCAGATACGCCGCAAATCCGGCCGCGCCCGCGGCAACGCCGCCGAGCAGCGCGGCGGTCTCGTCGAACGTCTGCATGCCGATCTGGCGCGCCGCGATCGCGGCGATCGAGCCGCCTTCGCCGGGCCCGAGCACCGCGATCACCTCGGGAACGATCGAGGTGACATAGTCCATAGCGTAATTGCGCAGCACTTTCTTGAGCCGCGCCTCGGGCCAGGTCGCGGCGGCAAGGCGCGGCGCGGCTTCGGCGCGAAATGGCGGGCATTCCTCGCCGCGAGCGAACTGCAGCCGTTCCTCCGCAGCGAGGTCGCGGTCCCATTCCCGGTAGTAGCCTTCGAGGCCGGGCGCGCCGTCGACCGTCTGGCCGGTGCAGACGAAGCCGAGCCGCGGATTTCCGAGCACGACGCCATTGTTGGCGTGCCAGCCTCTGAGCATCGCGCGTGAGACCTCGCTCGGAATGCCGCAGACCGCGGTGCCCGACCAGATCCAGCGCGGCGGCGGATAACGGATCCAGGCCTTGCGATCACTCTCATAGACATATTCGACCCTCACGCCACCGACCTGGTTCGAGAGGTAGTGATACTGCGCGCAGGCGACGGCGT
>JASHXX010000119.1 GCA_030043335.1 Xanthobacteraceae bacterium | reverse complement strand
CACTATCGTGCACAATATCGAGCTGAAGATCGGCAAAGGCGGCCAGATCGCGCGCTCCGCCGGTACCTATGCGCAGATCGTCGGCCGCGACGGCGAGTATGTGATCCTGCGCCTTAACTCCGGCGAGCAGCGAATGGTGCACGGCCGCTGTATCGCCACCGTCGGGGCGGTGTCGAACCCGGACAACATGAACGTCTCGATCGGCAAGGCCGGACGCACGCGCTGGATGGGCCGGCGGGGGCACGTGCGCGGCGAGACGATGAATCCGGTCGACCATCCGCTCGGCGGGCGCACCCGCGGCGGCCGCCATCCGGTGACCCCCTGGGGCAAGCCGACCAAGGGCCGCAAGACCCGCAAGAACAAGAGCACCACCAAATTCATCATGCTGAGCCGCCACGCGAAGAAGAAAAAGTAGCGGCAGAGGTTAGGAGCGATCATGGCGCGTTCGATCTGGAAAGGCCCGTTCGTCGACGGTTATCTGCTGAAAAAGGCGGATGCCGCGCGTTCGTCCGGCCGGCATGACATGATCCGCATCTGGTCGCGGCGCTCGACCATCCTGCCGCAATTCGTCGGGCTCACTTTCGGCGTCTACAACGGCCAGAAGCACATCCCGGCGATGGTCACCGAGGAGATGGTCGGCCACAAATTCGGCGAGTTCGCGCCGACGCGCTCGTTCTACGGCCATTCCTCGGACCGCAAGGCCAAGCGCGCGGGTGCGCCGGGAGCACCGGGGGCTCCGGCAGGTGAGGGCGCCGCGGCGCCGGCGGCACCGGCCGCGCCCGCAGGCGGCACGTCTTGAGGCGGGAGCAGGTCCGATGAGCAAGAAGAAACGCGAGCGCGCGCTCTCCGACAACGAGGCCAAGGCCGTCGCCCGCATGCTGCGGGTGAGCCCGCAGAAGCTCAATCTGCTGGCGCAGCTTATTCGCGGCAAGAAGGCCGCCACGGCTCTCGCTGATCTTGAATTTTCGCGCAAGCGCATCGCCCGTGACGTGCGCAAATGCCTCGAATCCGCGATCGCCAACGCCGAGAACAATCACGACCTCGACGTTGACGATCTCGTCGTGGTCGAGGCGCATGTCGGCAAGGGGCTGGTGCTGAAGCGCCACGAGCCGCGCGCGCGGGGCCGGGTCGGCAAAATTTTCAAGCCTTTCTCGAACCTCACCATCGTGGTGCGCGAGGTCGAGGCGGCGCAGGCTTAGCGGAGACGGCAATGGGTCAGAAGGTCAATCCGATCGGGCTTCGCCTCGGCATCAACCGCACCTGGGATTCGCGCTGGTATGCCGGCAAGACGAGCTACGGCTCGCTCCTGCACGAGGACATGAAAATCCGCGAAGCGCTGATGAAGGAATTGAAGCAGGCCGCGGTATCGAAGATCGTCATCGAGCGCCCGCACAAGAAGTGCCGGGTCACCATCCATTCGGCGCGTCCCGGCGTCGTCATCGGCAAGAAGGGCGCCGACATCGAGAAGCTGCGCCGCAAGGTCGCCGAGCTCACCGACAGCGACGTGGTCATCAACATCGTCGAGATCCGTAAGCCCGAGCTTGATGCCCAGCTCGTTGCCGAATCCATCGCTCAGCAGCTCGAGCGGCGCGTCGCGTTCCGCCGCGCCATGAAGCGTGCGGTGCAATCGGCCATGCGGCTCGGCGCCGGTGGCATCCGCATCAATTGTTCTGGCCGGCTCGGCGGCGCCGAGATCGCGCGCATGGAGTGGTACCGCGAGGGTCGCGTGCCGCTGCACACGCTGCGCGCTGACGTCGACTACGGTGTCGCCACGGCGTTCACGACATACGGCACCTGCGGCGTCAAAGTGTGGATCTTCAAGGGCGAGATCATGGAGCACGATCCGATGGCGCAGGATAAGCGCATGGCCGAAGGCGAGGCGGGCCGGCCGCGTCGCGACGCGGCTTGAGCAAATAGAGATCTGAGAAGAGGCGTCCGCCATGCTGCAACCGATGCGAACTAAGTTCCGGAAGGCGCACAAGGGCCGCATCCACGGTGCCGCGACCAGCGCGGTCGACTTGGCGTTCGGCCAATACGGGTTGAAGGCGCTTGAGCCGGAACGAATCACGGCGCGGCAGATCGAAGCCGCGCGCCGCGCTTTGACCCGGCACATGAAGCGATCGGGGCGGGTGTGGATTCGCGTCTTCCCGGATGTGCCGGTGTCGAAGAAGCCACTAGAGGTACGCATGGGCTCGGGCAAAGGCGCGCCGGAGCTGTGGGTGGTG
Organism: Xanthobacteraceae bacterium; assembly: GCA_030043335.1. GTDB lineage: Bacteria > Pseudomonadota > Alphaproteobacteria > Rhizobiales > Xanthobacteraceae > BOG-931. The sequence goes on along the minus strand of JASHXX010000119.1, from coordinate 521 downwards.
CGGGTCAAGCCCGGCCGGATCCTGTTCGAACTCGACGGCGTGACGGTGCAGGTAGCGAAGGAATCGCTCGCGCTGGCCGCCGCGAAGCTGCCGATCAAGACTCGTTTCGTCGAGCGCATCAGCGAGTGAGGGTGTCATGAAAGCGGCCGACATCAAGGTGATGACGCTCGACCAGATCGACGACGAGGTGCTGAAGCCGAAGAAGGAGCAGTTCAATCTGCGCTTTCAGCGCGCCACCGGCCAGTTGGAGAACACCGCGCGCGTACGCGAGGTACGGCGCGATATCGCGCGGCTCAAGACCATTGCGCAGCAGAAGCGCGCGGCGAAGAGCTGAGAGGATCAGAGATGCCCAAGCGCAGCCTGCAAGGCGTCGTGGTGAGTAACAAGCAGAACAAAACGCTGGTGGTGCGCGTCGAGCGCCGCTTCACGCATCCGATTTTCAAAAAGACGATCCGCCGATCAAAAAAATACTATGCCCACGACGAGAACAACGAGTTCAAGGTCGGCGATATCGTGTGGAT
>JASHXX010000118.1 GCA_030043335.1 Xanthobacteraceae bacterium | reverse complement strand
GCCTCGCTCGAACTCGGCATTGATATCGGCGACGTAGATCTAGTCTGCCAGCTAGGCTCGCCACGATCGATCGCCAGTTTCCTGCAGCGGGTCGGGCGCTCGGGCCATGCCGTTGGCGGGACCTCCAAGGGGCGGCTGTTTCCGCTCTCTCGAGATGATCTCGTCGAATCCGTAGCCTTGCTTGACAGCGTCCGCCGCGGCGAACTCGACCGCGTCGCAGTTCCTCACGAGCCGCTGGATGTCCTGGCTCAGCAGATCGCAGCAGAGGTGGCGGCTCAGGATTGGCGAGAAACGACACTCTATAAGCGATTCCGCCGCGCCTGGCCCTATCGTGGCTTGGCGCGTAAAGATTTCGACGCCGTTGTTCATATGTTGGCCGAAGGCTTCGCCACACGCCGCGGCAGGCGCGCCGCACTTATTCATCGGGACGCGGTAAATCAAATCCTGCGGGGTCGACGTGGCGCGCGGACGACCGCGCTGACCTCAGGCGGCACAATTCCCGATACCGCTGACTATCAAGTGGTGCTCGAGCCTGAGAACCAGGTAATCGGCAGCGTCAACGAAGATTTCGCAGTCGAGAGCATGGCGGGCGACGTCTTCCAACTCGGTAACGCCTCCTACCGTATCCAGCGGGTCGAACGCGGAACCGTCAGAGTCGAAGATGCGCACGGTCAGCCACCCACCATTCCCTTCTGGCTGGGGGAGGCACCTGGCCGCACCAACGAACTTTCGGTCTCGGTATCACGCCTACGCGCCGAGGTTGGCGCGCGGCTACGCTCTGATCCTTCTGGAAAGCTGGCCCAACGGTGGCTCACCGAGGAGGTTGGTATCGATGCGGTCGCCGCGGAGCAACTAATCGAATATCTCGCGGCTGGCGCTGCCGCATTTGGTTGCCTCCCTACCCAAGACACGATCGTATTGGAACGCTTCTTTGACGAAGCAGGCGGCATGCAACTCGTCATTCACGCGCCCTTAGGCAGCCGAATCAACCGTGCCTGGGGCTTGGCGTTGCGCAAGCGATTCTGCCGCAAGTTCAATTTTGAACTGCAAGCGGCGGCGACCGAAGACAACATTCTGCTGTCGCTGACCACGGCGCACAGTTTTCAGCTCGATGAAGTAGCGCGTTACCTTCATTCAAAAAGCGTTCGCGCCGTGCTGATCCAGGCCATGCTCGATGCGCCGATGTTCACTACCCGCTGGCGTTGGGTCGCGGCTGTGGCCCTCGCTTTGCCGAGGTTCCGCGGCGGCAAGAAGGTGCCGCCACAATTCATGCGAATGCAGGCGGAGGACCTAATCGCCGCCGTCTTCCCTGACCAAATTGCATGCGCGGAGAATCTGGTTGGTGAAAGGGAAGTGCCTGACCATCCACTGACCAATCAGGCGATCTCCGACTGTCTGCACGAAGCCATGGATATCGATGGGCTGGAGCGGGCCCTCGCTCGGCTTGAAGCAGGCGAAATCCGTGTCGTTGCCTGCGACCTGACCCAGCCTTCGCCGCTTGCGCTCGAGGTTCTCTCCGCGCGGCCTTACGCTTTCCTCGACGATGCACCGCTGGAGGAGCGGCGGGCCCAGGCTGTCATGGCGCGGCGCTGGCACGATCCGCAGAGCGCGTCTGAGCTTGGTCGACTCGATCCCGAGGCAATCGTCCGTGTTCGTGCCGAGGCTTGGCCCGACCCGGAAAATGCCGAGGAACTGCACGACGCGCTGCTCTGGCTAAGCTGCCTCACTGAGGACGAAGTGCGGGCTGTACCGGCCTGGATCGAATGGCTGGCGGCCCTGAGCCAAGAGAAACGCGTCGGAACTTTCACGACGCCACGGGGCACGCTCTGGATCCCAGCCGAACGCCTGAAGCAGTTTCGTGCCATATGGCCGCAAGCGCGGCTCCAGCCGGAAATCGCGCCGCCGCTGGATCAAACCGAGCCGGTGTGGTCGTCAGATCAGGCATTGGTCGAAATCCTGCGGGGCCGGATGGAAGGTCTGGGGCCGGTGACGCAACGCGCCTTAGCAGAGCCACTCGGAATCGAGCCCGAAGCCGTGGCTCGTGCCCTGACGGCACTAGAGAACGAAGGCACGATCCTTCGGGGACAGTTCGTACCTGGGGCCAATGATGAGCAATGGTGTGATCGTCGCTTGCTGGCGCGTATCCATCACACGACGATCCGGCGCTTGCGGTCAGAGATCGAACCGGTCGCGGCGCGCGATTTCCTCCGCTTCCTGTTCGCTTGGCAGCATGTCGGGGAGGAGACACGCCTGCACGGCCCGGAGGCGCTTCCGGCTATCCTGGATTTGCTCGAAGGGTTCGAGGCGCCGGCTAGAGCCTGGGAGACGGAAATCCTGCCGGCGCGTCTCAAGGGATACGAGCCGGCTTGGCTTGATGCCCAATGCCTTGCTGGGCGGTCCATTTGGGCTCGCCTTACACCGCCTCCGAGCGGGAATGGTCGCTCGCGCGCCGCAACACCCGTGCGGTCGACGCCAATCGCGCTACTGGATCGCAGACGGGGCCCACTTTGGATGTCGCTCCTGCCTTCGGCCAGCGCGGCATCGCCGAGCCCACGCGCTCAGTCCGTGCTTGATTGCCTTGGCGCAGAAGGCGCCTTGTTCTTCGACGAATTGGTCGAAGCCGTACACCTGCTGCGTCCACAGGTCGAGGAGGCGTTGGGTGAACTCGTTAATCTGGGACTGGTGACATCGGATAGCTTCGCAGGGCTCCGTGCCCTGTTGGTGCCCTCGGCCCAACGCAAGCCGATCGCGGGCGTGAAACGGCGCGGGCGCGTCCTCGCCTTCGACTTCGAGAGCGGCGGACGGTGGGCGCTGATCCGCCGCCCGGCGCAACGCAGTATCGATGAACAAGCCAGATTTTCCGCAGTCGAGCACGTGGCGCGCACATTGCTGCGTCGCTACGGGGTCGTGTTCTGGCGGCTGCTTGCGCGCGAAGCCGGATGGTTGCCGCCGTGGCGCGATTTGCTTCGCGTATATCGGCGTTTGGAGGCGCGCGGGGAGATCCGCGGCGGCCGCTTTGTCGCTGGGTTCTCGGGCGAGCAATATGCGTTGCCGGAAGCAGTGGGCCTGCTGCGGGAGACGCGCCGCCAGCCGCCCTCCGGAGAGTGGGTGTCGCTGTCGGCTGCGGATCCACTAAATCTGATCGGCATCCTAACGCCCGGGCCGAAACTGGCCGCGTTGACTGCCAATCGCATCGTTTACCGGAATGGCATCCCGGTCGGAACTCTTTCAGGCAGCAAGACGGAATTTCTCACCAAACTGGAGGGCGCAAGCCAATGGGAGGCGGGAAAACGGCTGATGCGGTCAGCCGCACGAGGGCTGCTCACTCATTTGGCCTGAACGGAGGCTTGGCAAGCTCGGGTTCTGCTCCTGTGCATAGCAAGCGGCGACAGCTGGAGTCGCGGCAGCTAATGCTTAGTTCGCGTCCAATGACGCTTACCCGGCTTCATATTACGCGGCCTGTTCTAACGGCT
>JASHXX010000014.1 GCA_030043335.1 Xanthobacteraceae bacterium | reverse complement strand
GTGCGGCCGCCGCGGCGTGCGGCGATGAGCGCCGGCATGATGGTGTCGCGGACGTGCTCGAACGGCGTCTTGTCCCGAAAGAACAACGTTTCATTGGTCATCATCGCTTCGACGACCGCCGTCATCAGCGCGGGGGCACTGTCGCGCCTGAGCGCGCCCACCAGTTCGCCGAGGTTCGCCAGATCGGCGCGGCGCGCGACCGGCAGCAGCCGGCTCTCGACCAGATACTGCTTGTCGCCCGACAGCTCGAGACCGGAGTGGTCCTTCAGGCATTTGCGCAGAAATTCGTAATCAAGCGGCGTCACGAGCGGTCCCCGGAAAACAGGCGAACGATTTGTGCGGCGATCTGATCGAGCGGCAGCACGGCGGCGCACAGGCCGGCCTGCGCGACCGCGCGCGGCATGCCCCACACCACGCTGGTGGCTTCGTCCTGGGCGACGACGCTGCCGCCGGCGGCGATAATCGCGCGGGCGCCGCGGGTGCCGTCGCTGCCCATACCGGTGAGGACGAGCGCAAGGCTCGCAGCGCCCCAGACCTCGGCCGCCGTGGCAAACAGCGGATCGACCGACGGCTTGCAGAAATTGATCGCCGGGTCGTCGCCGAGCGCGACCGTCGGCCCATCGGCGCCGCGCGCGACGCGCAGATGGCGGCCGCCCGGCGCCACGTAAATGCCGCCGGCAATGACCGCCTCGCCGTGCTCGGCTTCATGCACGCGCCGGCCGCAGTCGCGGGTCAGATGCTCGGCGAGCACGGTGGTGAAGGTCGGCGGCATATGCTGGGTGATCAACACCGGACACCGCTCGAACACCTTGCCGAGCTGTCCGACGAGCGCGGCGAGCGCCTGCGGCCCGCCGGTCGAGGAGCCGATCAGAAGGACACGCGGCAAAGCGAGCGAGAATGGCCGCAAGCTCGGCGCCAGCGCCTCGGCCGGCTGCGGCGGGGTGCTCTCCGCCCGGCCGGGCGCCGCCGGCAAATCGAGAGCGGCAGCGGGCCGCCATTGCCGCGCCAGTGCGCGGCCGCGACGGCCGAGATGGCGGATCTTCTCGATCAGCTCGCGATGGAAGCTCGCCGATGCTGCGGCATCGAGTCCCGCCTGCGGCTTCGGCATATAGTCGGCGGCGCCAAGCGACAGCGCCTTCAGGCTGATCTCGGCGCCGCGGCGCGTCAGGCTCGAAGCCATGATCACGACAAGGTCGGGCTTTTTCCGAAGCAGCTCCGGCAGTGCCGAAATCCCGTCGAGAACCGGCATGTCGACGTCGAGGACGACAACGTCTGGGTCGCAGCGCTCGACGTCCTCGATCGCCTCGCGTCCGGTGCGCGCGGTGCCGGTGACGGTCATGTCGGGTTCGGTTCCGATCCAGCGCGTCAACAGACTGCGCACGACGACCGCATCGTCGACGATCATCACGCGGATCGGCTTGGCGGCGCTCAGCGTCGGGTTCGCGGCGGCCAGGGCTGAACTCATTGCACTCACTCGGCACTCCACTCGGTACTCTGAACTCTACGTACGCCGGATCGGCGCGCGCGGGGTCGGACGCTCAGATCAGGCCGACTTCCTGAAACTTGGCTTCGACGATGTCCTTGTCGAACGGCTTCATAATGTATTCATTGGCGCCGGCATGCAGCGCCCGCGCGATGTGGGCGACATCGTTCTCGGTGGTGCAGAACACCACCTTCGGTCCGTCGCCGCCGGGCAGCCGGCGCAGCACCCGCAGGAATTCGTAGCCGTCCATTTTCGGCATGTTCCAGTCGAGCAGGATCGCATCCGGCAGTTTCTGGCGGCACGCCTCGATGGCGCCTTCGCCGTCCTCGGCTTCGAGAATCTCGAAATCGAGCCCTTCCAGAATTCGCCGCGCCACCTTGCGGATGACGCTCGAGTCGTCGACGACCAGGCAGGTCTTCATGGTGTCCCTCGTTTCACGCTCGGCAGGGAAATCCCCGCTTCGATGTTTCTGTCGCACCCCAAGTCTTGTGCATCCAAGTCTTCTGTCGCATCCAAGTCTTCTGTCCCATCCAGGTCTTCAAGTTCTCAATGCAAACCCGCGCGCGCTCAGGCCGCGGCGGCCTCGACGCGCAGGTCCAGCACCCCCTCGATGTCGAGCACCACCATCAGCTGGCCGTCGAGCCGATAGACGCCGGCTGAGACCGCGGCAAGCTTGCGGTCGAGATTGATCGGATTCGGCTTGCGATCGGCATCCGGCAGCTTCAGCACCTCGCCGACCGCATCAACCAGCAGGCCGAACGACTCGCCCTTGGCCTCGATGCCGATCGCCATCGGCGGCTTCGCCGATTCCGGCGCGCGCAGTTCGAGCCGGCTTTTCATGTCGATTGCGGTGACGATGCGGCCGCGCAGGTTAAGTACGCCGGCGATCTCGGGCGGCGAGAGCGGCACGCGGGTAATACGCGTCGGCTTGAACACGTCCTGCACGCACGAGATCGGCAGGCCGAACATCTGTCCGGCGGCGGTCAAGGTGACGAATTCAGTGAAATCGGTGCTGTCCTGCATGGTCACGCGGCCTGATGGAGATCGGCGCTCTGCTCCTTGATCGCGGCGACCAGCCCGGCGCGACCGAACTTGGCGACGAAATCGTGGAATCCGACCGCCCGGCCACGCTCGATGGCCCGGGGCGAGACCATGGCCGAGAGGCCGATGATCGGCGTTGCGGCGGTGCCAGGGTTCTCGCGCAGCGCCTCGGCGAGCTCGAAGCCGTTCATGTCCGGCATGGCGATGTCGGTGACGATGATATCGACGCGCGCGCCGGATTTGACCGTCGCCAGCGCCTGCGCGGCTGAGGCGACGGTGATGACCTGATAGCCGGCTGCCTTGATCAACGGCGCAAGCAGGTAGCGGAAGAACGCCGAATCGTCGACC
>JASHXX010000013.1 GCA_030043335.1 Xanthobacteraceae bacterium | reverse complement strand
GCCGGGTCGGCTACATGTCGCAATCATTTTCGCTCTATACCGAGCTCACGGTCCGACAGAATCTCGATCTGCACGCGCGACTCTTCCACCTGCCGGCCAGGAGGGCAGCAGCGCGCCTTGGCGAACTCGTTAACCGATTCGGGCTCGCGGATTATCTCGATCAACTCGCCTCCAGCCTGCCATTGGGGATTCGGCAGCGGCTTTCGCTCGCTGTCGCCATCGTGCACGAGCCGGAAATGCTCATTCTCGATGAGCCGACCTCGGGAGTGGATCCTTTGGCCCGCGACCGGTTCTGGGAACTGCTGATCGATCTGTCGCGCAATCAGGGCGTAACCATCTTCGTCTCGACCCATTTCATGAACGAGGCAGAGCGCTGCGACCGCATATCGCTGATGGATTCCGGACGGGTGCTGGCGACCGACGCCCCGGCGAACCTCGTCAAGGCCCGCGGCGTTGCAACGCTCGAAGACGCCTTTGTCAGCTATCTCGAGGAGGCGAGCGGAGAGCGCACCGCCGAGGCGTCAGATCGCGGGGCATCCGCCGCGACTGGCGCAGTGGCGGTGAGGCCGGCTACGCCGCGGCCACGCCTATTCAGCTTGCGGCGCCTGCTGGCCTACACCATCCGCGAATCGCTGGAGCTGCTGCGCGATCCGATTCGCCTGAGCTTCGCCTTGTTTGGCACCGCGTTCCTGATGCTGGTATTCGGCTTTGGCATCTCGACCGACGTCAACAATCTGACCTTTGCGGTGCTCGATCACGACCGGACCCATGAGAGCCGCGCCTATCTGGAGGAGCTGCGCGGCTCGACCTACTTCGTCGAGCAGCCGCCGCTCGCCAATTATGCGGACCTCGAGAAACGGATGCAGAGCGGAGCGATCAAGGCGGCGATCGAAATCCCGCCCGGCTTCGGCCGCGACCTTGAGCGCGGGCGCCCGACCTGGGTCGGCGCCTGGATCGACGGCGCCATGCCGTTCCGCGCCGACACCGTTCGCGGCTATCTACAGGCTATGCACGAGCTTTACCTCGTCGACCCGGCGGTTAAGACGACGTCGCCGCCGCCGCGGCCGGCGGCAAGGATCGAAATGCGGTTCAAGTACAACCAGGATTTCGAAAGCATCTATGCCATGGTGCCGATCAGCCTGTCGTTGCTGCTGGCGCTGTTTCCGGCGATCCTCATGGCGCTCGCCGTGGTGCGCGAAAAAGAGCTCGGCTCGATCACCAATCTTTATGTCACGCCGGTCACCCGGCTCGAATTTCTGCTCGGCAAGCAGATCCCCTATGTCGGTGTCGCCATGGCGAATTTTGCGCTGATGTTTGTCATGGCCTTGTTTGTTTTCCGAGTCCCGCTCACGGGAAGCTTTTTTGCGCTCGTCCTGGGCGTTCTCGTCTACGTCACCACCACCACCGCCTACGGCATGGTGATTTCGGCGTTCGCGCGGACCCAGATCGCGGCGCTGTTCGGGACCGCGATCATGACTTTCCTGCCGGCATCGCAGTTCTCCGGCATGATGGTTCCGGTGTCCTCGCTCTCGGCAACCGCGCAAATCATGGGGCGGGCCTTCCCGATGACGTATTTCATACCGATCAGCATCGGCACCTTCACCAAGGGGTTGAGCTTCGGCGACCTTGCCGCGCGCGTCGGCGAACTCGCCGCCTTCATTCCGGCGCTGACGCTGATCAGCCTGTTATTGCTGCGCAAGCAGGAACGCTAGGAGCGGGCCCGATGCGCACGATCGAAAACATATTCTGGCTGGGAACCAAGGAAATCCGCAGCTTCTTTCGCGATTTCGTGCTGCTGGGACTGGTAATCTACGCATTCTCGCTCGCGATCTTGGCACAAGCGCACAGCTACTCGCAGGAGGTGCACAATGCATCGGTCGGTTTTGTCGATGAGGATCATTCGCGATTGTCGCGGCGGATCGTGCAGGCTTTTTTGCCGCCCTATTTCCATCAGCCGCAGCCGATCGCCGAGCGCGATATTGTGCCGTTGATGAATCTCGGCAAATACACGTTCATCATCGACATCCCGCCGAATTTTGAACGCGACGTCCTCGGCGGCCGGAACCCGGCGATCCAAGTTAATGTCGATGCGACTATGATGGTCCAGGCCGGCCTCGGCGCTGATTACGCCCAGGAAATCATCATGACCGAAATCCGGGATTTCCTCTCGCACGCGGAAGGCGCGCCGCTAACGCCGGTCAATCTCAACGTCCGCATTGCCTTCAATCCCAACGTCACCACCGCCTGGTTCACCAGCGTCATGGGGCTCATCAACAGCGTCAGCATGCTGGCCATCATTCTCGCCGGCGCCGCCATTGTCCGCGAGCGCGAGCACGGCACCATGGATCATCTCCTGGTGATGCCGCTGACGCCGTTCGAGATCGCGATGTCCAAGGTTTGGGCCAACGGCCTTGTGATCACCGTAGCCGTCGGGCTTTCGCTCTGGTTCGTCGTTCGCCTGTTGCTGGGCGTTCCGATCGCCGGTTCGATCCCGTTGTTTCTATTGGGCACGGCAATCTACCTCTTCTTCGCTTGCGCTATCGGAATATTTCTCGCCACCATCGCGCGCTCGATGCCGCAACTGGGTCTGCTCTATTTTTTGGTTTTCCTGCCGATGAACATGCTCTCGGGCAGCAACACCCCGCTTGAAAGTATGCCGCCTTGGTTGGCGACGGCGATGCAGGCTTCTCCGTCGACACATTACGTGTCATTCGCCCAGGCGATCCTCTATCGCGGCGCCGGCATCGGCGTGGTCTGGCCGCAGTTCGCGATTGTCGCGGGCGTCGGCTGGTTTTTCCTGGGTCTCGCAATCCTGCGCTTTCGCTCGACCGCCGCCGCGCAGGCGGGATAGGAGATCAAATGGCGGTTCTTTCGCGCTCGACTATGGATCCGTCCGTGAATTGATCTAGATCATGAGCTCGACGGCAGAAGCGGGTTATCGAAAACACACTCACAGCGGAGGACAGCCGTGACCAAGCCCATTCCCGACAAAGCCGAAGTGGCGCTGGAATATCCGGATAAGCTCTATATTGGGACCTTCGAACGCTCGGCGCAATTTGAAGCGCATCTCGACAAGACCGGAATTTCGCTGACGTTGCAGCGGGGCGGCGCGGGCGAGCCGCGCCGCTCGATACGCATGCATCTGCACTACGGATTGTTCGCAGAAATTCTCCAGGAATTGGCAAAGACCGTCTCAGCGATGCCGGCGGACGACCGGGAGCACAGAAAGATACTGCGGGAAGCGGCAAGGGCGCTGCATGCCGCGCTCGTCGCCAAGCCGGCCGGACGATCGACGCAGCTCGGGGAAGCGCATCCAGCCGGCGAGGATGAAATCGATATCTCGAAAATGTCACCCGAAGAAGAAGTCTTGCTGCTGCACGTGCTCGAATGAAGCTTGCGCGGATTCGCGCAATCCTCGTTTGTCTGGGCGATGGACGCGCATTGGCAAACTGGGGAATGCTGATTTGACCCAGATCAACGTGGCGCTAGCGCATTTGCGAAATCATTGCTACGCAATCGAGAGGCTGGAGGCTTGGTGATGAACCGCGAGCTCGCAAAGGAATTGAAAGCTGCTGGTTTCCCAGTAAAGATCTATGAGCTTGGCCATAGGTTCTACCCCAACGAAAATGCGGCCGGCTGGCCGGAGGCAACCCAGATCCAAGGCGTGACAGTGACCCCCTATGAGCTTGAGAACCACCTGCAGGACATCAAGGCCGGGTATTACTGTCCTACGCTTTCCGACCTGATCGCGGCTTGCGGCGGCAGGTTTTCACGGCTGTTCGTCATGAAGGGGATCTGGTTCGCAGAAAGCGACCGACCGGAGCTTGTCGCCATGGGCGACTCGCCGGAAGAGGCGGTTGGCCGATTGTGGCTCGCTTTGAACAAGCTCAACTCTTCGGATGTTCGATCTGCCGCACAGGCGCGCTAATCAGCGCCGATATAAGGCTCCAACGTCGTCCGTCACATTGCGGCCGGAGCCTCGGCCGTTTGCGATCGCTTAACAGCAGTCTGACCTTGCCGTATCATTTGCGTGGAATAGAGGTCGCGTCAAGCTGCATGGAGACCCGGTATGAATAGGATTGCCATTCCGCACGATGCCTTGGTGTTCGTCGGTGATGGCCGCAAGGCGCTGTTCCTGCGCAATGCCGGCGACGCGACGTTGCTGAACCTTTCCGTTGAGCGCGTATTCGCGCACGAAGACCCGCCGACCCACGAGCAGGGTACAGATCGTCCTGGACGAGCCTTCAAGCGGGCCGGCACAAATCTCCGCAGCGCGGTGGAGACGACCGACTGGCATGAGTTGGAGAAGGAGCGCTTTACCGCCAGTGTGGCCGCGGCGATGGAGCGGCTGGTGCGGGCGGAAAAGGTCAAGAAGATCATTATCGTTGCTCCGCCGCGTACGCTGGCCGAGCTGCGGCATGCGTTCCACCCCGACGTGAAAAATCGAATTATTGCCGAGATCGACAAGGACCTGACCAAGCATCCGATTTGGGAAATCGAGAAGCACCTCGTCGACTGACGGCGGCAGGCGCGCGACGATGCGGGCGATGGTCCTGGAACAGCCTGGCACGCCGCTCAAGCTCGTCGAGCGGCCCGACCCGCAACCTGCGGATGGCGAGGTCAGAGTCCGGGTCGCCGCATGCGGCGTCTGCCGAACCGACGTGCACGTGGTCGACGGCGAATTGCCGAACCCGAAGCTGCCGATCGTTCCCGGCCATGAGATCGTCGGGTACGTCGAGACGGTCGGCAACGGCGTCGATGCGCTCGCGGCCGGCATGCGCGTCGGCATCCCCTGGTTGGGCCATACCTGCGGGCATTGTCCGTATTGCCGCGAGGGGCGGGAGAATCTCTGCGATCATCCGCTGTTCACCGGCTATACCCGCGACGGCGGCTTTGCCACCCACACCGTCGCCGATGGGCGCTATGTCTTTCGCTTGCCGCAAAGCGGCGAGGACGTCGCGACCGCGCCTCTGCTGTGCGCAGGATTAATTGGTTGGCGTTCGCTGCGTATGGCCGGCGAGGGTAAGAAGATCGGCCTATTTGGCTTCGGCGCGGCGGCTCACATTGTCACCCAAGTCGCGCTCTGGCAGGGCCGCGAGGTGTTTGCCTTCACCAGACCCGGTGACGCCGCCGCGCAAGCCTTTGCGCGCAAGCTCGGCGCACATTGGGCCAGCAGCTCGGAAGAGAAGCCGCCGGAGCCGCTCGATTGCGCGATCATTTACGCTCCGGTCGGGGCGCTAGTTCCGGCGGCGTTGAGCGCGGTGCGCAAAGGCGGCCGCGTCGTTTGCGCCGGCATACACATGAGCGACATTCCCAGCTTCCCATACCGGCTCTTGTGGGAGGAGAGGGAACTTCTCTCGGTCGCTAATCTCACCCGCAAGGACGGCGACGAGTTCTTTACCGTCGCGCGCCAGGCCGGGATTGTGACCGAAACCGTTACTTATCCGCTGAGCCGGGCCAACGATGCGCTGGCGGATCTCAGGATGGGACGGCTGCAGGGCGCTGCTGTTCTTGTTCCCTAAGCGGTCGCGCAAGCTCGAGGCAGACTGAAACGTTTCAATCAATAGACCGTTTCGCTCACGCTGCCGCAGCCGGCGGGCGCTGAGACTGCTCCTTGGCCTGACGGACAACTGTCGAACCGGATCGAAGCCGATTCGGGTCGCTCTTTTGCCGATATGGACCGAGATGACGCGTTTGATGGTCAGCCCATGCCAAAACCAGACCGAACCCGACAAACGCCACACAAATCACGGAAATGATCAGCGCATCTACCGCCGGCATGATCGGCTCCTATCGTATGTATAATTGTTAGCTTCGACAGGGTCCGATCGGCCTTGATCTGGATCAAAAGAGGTAAACCCGCGGGCGTTCCCGCGATCACCGATTTGATAAAACGCGGTTTGCGGATGGCCGGCTACCGATTTCATATGGCCGTCTTTGCGATCAATCAAAGTCGAGCCAATCGATCGCGGCGAGATTTGCGGAACCCGCCAGGTCCTATCGATGTCAACCTATCGCCTCGACAAAATTTTCTCGCCACGATCCGTCGCCGTCGTCGGCGCTAGTCCGCGCCCGGCTTCGTCCGGCCGTGCGGTACTCCAGAATCTCAAGCGCGGGGATTTCGCCGGCAAGGTCGATCTCGTCAATCCGCACTATGCCGCGATCGAAGGCGTTCGTGCGGTCAAAGCCTATGAGCAGCTGCTGGAGGCACCCGATCTGGCCGTGATTGCGGTGCCGCCTCCGGCCATTCCGCCGCTCATCGCCGCGGCCGGCCGAAAGGGCACCCCTGCCGCCATCATCCTCACTTCGGGTCTTGGTCACGGGCGCGGCTCGGTGGCGGAACAGTGCGAGAAGACCGCGCGGCTGACCGGAATGCGACTCCTTGGCCCCAATTGCCTCGGTGTGCTGGTGCCGGCCGCGAAGCTCAATGCGAGCTTTGCCGCTTCGCTTCCGCGGCCGGGCGACCTCGCACTGGTCTCACAGTCGGGCGCGATCGCGGCGGGTCTGGTGGAATGGGCCGCCGTCCGCGGGATCGGATTTTCCGCCATCGCCTCGATCGGCGACAGCATCGACGTCGATTTTGGCGATCTGCTCGACCACTTCGCTCTTGATCGCGCCACGCGCGCCATCCT
>JASHXX010000117.1 GCA_030043335.1 Xanthobacteraceae bacterium | reverse complement strand
CCGCCGCTTCCTGCGGCTGCCCGACGACGCGGAGATCGTATTTTCCGCCGAGCCGAAGATCGACGGCCTGTCGATGTCGCTGCGCTACGAGGACGGCGAGCTCGTCAGCGGCGCAACCCGCGGCGACGGCAGCGAGGGCGAGGACGTCACCGCCAATGTCAGGACGCTCGACGACGTTCCGAAGCGCCTCAAGGGCCGGGGGGTGCCGGCGGTGTGCGAGGTGCGCGGGGAAGTCTACATGACCAAAGCGGCGTTTCTCGAGCTCAACCGGAGGCAAAAAGAGGCCGGCAAGCCGCTATACGTCAACCCGCGAAACACTGCGGCCGGCTCGCTGCGTCAGCTCGATGCGTCGATCACCGCCTCGCGCCCGCTCGGCTTCTTCGCCTATGGCTGGGGCGAGATGAGCGCGATGCCGGCGGACACCCAATCCGGCATGGTGAAATGGTTCGCCGCCTGCGGCTTCAAGACCAATCCGTTGGCCAAGATCTGCCGCTCGGTCGAGGCGCTCATCGCCTTCCACCGCGAGATCGAGGCCGAGCGCGCCACGCTCGACTACGACATCGACGGCGTCGTCTATAAGGTGGACCGCCTCGACTGGCAGGAACGGCTCGGCTTCGTCTCGCGCAATCCGCGCTGGGCGATCGCGCATAAATTTCCGGCCGAGAAGGCGACGACGATCGTCCGGGACATCGAGATCCAGGTCGGCCGCACCGGAGCCTTGACGCCGGTCGCCAAGCTCGAGCCGGTCACCGTCGGCGGCGTCGTGGTGCAGAACGCGACGCTGCACAATTTCGATGAGATCGCGCGGCTCGGAGTGCGCATCGGCGACGCCGTGCGCATCCAGCGCGCCGGCGATGTCATTCCGCAGGTGCTCGGCGTCGTCGAGGATTGCCCGCGTGGCGCGAAACAATTTTCAGTCCCCAAAAAATGCCCGTGCCATCTGCATACCGACGTTGTGCGCGAGACAACGGCGACCGGCGAGGCGGGCGCCGTCGCCCGCTGCACCGGCGAGTTCGCCTGTCCCTATCAGGCGGTCGAGCACCTCAAGCATTTCGTCTCCCGCCGCGCCTTCGACATCGACGGCTTGGGCGAGAAGCAGATCGAGTTTTTTGACGAGCAGGGCTGGATCGACGAGCCGGCCGATATCTTCACGCTGCGCGAGCGCAACGGGAAACTCATCCTCAAGGGGACCAACGGCAAGATCCGTCTCGAAGAGGTGGAAGGCTTCGGCGAAGTCTCCGTGCGCAACCTGTTCAACGCCATCGAAGCACGCCGCGAGGTTTCGCTGGAGCGCTTCATCTATGCGCTCGGCATCCGCCACGTCGGCGAGACCACGGCGGCGGCGCTGGCGCGCGGCTATGGCAGCTGGGCTGCGTTCCACGCGGCTTGTCTCAAGCTCGCCAAGGGCGACGACGAGACCAAGGACGAAATGGACGCGCTCGACCAGATCGGCGACACGGTGATCGAGAGCCTGCGCGATTATTTCGGCGAGGCGCACAACCGCCGCCGCATCGAGCGGCTGGCCGCGCAGGTGCGCATCCGCGACGCGCAGATGCCGCGGGCGGATTCCGCGATCGCCGGCAAGACCGTGGTGTTCACCGGCACGCTGGAGAAGATGACGCGTGACGAGGCCAAGGCCTCGGCCGAGCGGCTCGGCGCCAAGGTTTCAGGCTCGGTGTCGAAGAAGACCGACTATGTCGTCGCCGGCCCCGGCGCCGGCTCGAAGCTCGCCGAGGCGAAGAAGCTCGGCGTCGCGGTGCTGACCGAGGACGAGTGGGCGAAGCTCATCGGCTGACCGGAACGCTGGGGCATCGCGTCATGGCCGGGCCGGTCCCGGCCATTCACGTCATTGATGTCGCGCGCGCCGCCGGCTCCAGCTCTCTAGTGGAGCATGATCTTTTCGGAAAACCGGCTCCCACTTTTCCGGATCATGCTCTAGATGCGGCCGGCGAGCGCAAGGATGATGACGATGATCAGGATCACTCCGAGGCCGCCGCCGGGGTAGTAACCCCAGCCGTTGCTGTACGGCCAGGCCGGCAGCGCGCCGATCAGCAACAGAATCAGAATGACGATCAGAATGGTCGAAAGCATGGTGTTTCCTCGCTCCTGTCCAGCCTGGCACGGGAAACGTGGCGGCGCGACGAAAGTTCCGTCGTGTTGAGTTCTGCGCCGTCAGCCTGAGGTGCTCGGCGCCATTAGCTGGCGCAGCCGGCCTACGCTTGGTTGCAAAGCGCTTCGCTCGCGTCTCAGGATGACGGCAACGGCGCGGTCGCCGCCGCAAGCCAGTCGCGCGTTGGCGCATCGAGGAGCGGCGTAAGCGCCTCGCGCACGCGGGCGTGATAGGCGTCGAGCCACGCGGTCTCCTCGGCGCTGAGCAGCGCCGGCTCGATGAGCCGCCGGTCGATCGGCGCGAGCGTCAAGATCTCGAAGGCGTTGAGCGGCTTCTCGGCGCCTTCGACCGGCGCGGCCTCCGTCACCAGCACCAGGTTCTCGATGCGGATGCCGTAGGCGCCGGCGCGGTAGTAGCCCGGCTCGTTGGAGAGGATCATGCCGCGTGCGAGCGGCGCGATGCCGAATTTGGCGATCCGCGCCGGTCCCTCATGCACCGAGAGATAGCTGCCGACGCCGTGTCCGGTGCCGTGATCGAAGTCGAGGCCGGCCCGCCAGAGGAACTGCCGGGCGAAGGAATCGAGCTGCGCGCCCGAGGTGCCGTCGGGAAACACCGCGCGGGCGATGGCGATGTGGCCCTTGAGCACGCGGGTGAAGTTCCGGCGCATGTCGGCGCTCGGCGTGCCGACAATGACGGTGCGGGTGATGTCGGTGGTGCCGTCCTCGTACTGGCCGCCGGAATCGACCAGAAACAGCTCGCCCGGGGCGATGCGGCGGTTGCTGCCGCGGGTGACGCGGTAATGCACGATGGCGCCGTTCGGCCCGGCGCCAGCGATGGTCGGAAACGAAACGTCCTTGAGGAGCCGGGTGTCGCGGCGAAAGCTTTCCAGCGCCTCGACCGCGTCGATCTCGGTGAGCCGGCCGCCCGGCGCCTCGCGGTCGAACCAGGCGAGGAAACGCGTCACCGCGGCGCCGTCACGCAATTGCGCCGCGCGCGCGCCGGCGATCTCGACCGCGTTCTTCACCGCCTTCATCGGCGCGATCGGATCGCTGGCGCGCACGACCTTGCCGCCATGGCCGCTGATGAGGCGCGCGATCGCGTCCGGGCAGGCGCCTGGGTCGAGCCGCACCGCGCGCTTGTCGCCGCCGAGCGCGGCGAGATCGCGCTCGAACTCGGCCTCGGCGCGCACCGCGGCGAACTCTTCGAGGCGATGGCGCACATCGTTGCCGAGCTTGCTGCCGTCGATATAGAGCGCGGACCGGCCCTCGCGCGGCACGAGGGCGAAGGCGAACGCGACCGGGGTATGCGGCAGATCGCTGCCGCGGATGTTGAACAGCCACGACACCGCGTGCGGGTCGGACACGACCAGCGCGTCGGCCGCCGGCTTCGCCAGCGCGCCGCGCACGCGCTCGAGCTTCGCCGCGGCGTCCTCGCCGGCAAAGCGCAGATCGTGCAGCACGACGGCGCCGCGCGGCGCCGGCGGCCGGTCGGTCCAGACCGCATCGAGCGGATTGTCGTCGACGGCGACGAGGCTAGCGCCCGCGGCGGCGCAGGCCTTGGCGAGGCGCTCGGCGCCCTCGACGGTGTGCAGCCACGGCGCATAGCCGAGCTTGGCGCCGGCCGGCAGATTGGCTTCGATCCAGGCCGGCGGCGGATTCTCGACCAGGTGCGCGACCGCGAAGATCTTGTCGTCGACTTCCTCGCGCACCTGCACCTGATAGCGGCCGTCGACGAAGATCACGGCGCGCTCGGCGAGCACGATCGCGGCGCCGGCCGAACCGGTGAAGCCGGTGAGCCAGCCGAGCCGCTCGTCGGACGGCGGCACGTATTCGTTCTGGAAGCGGTCGGCGCGCGGCACCACGAAACCGTCGAGCCCGCGGCGCTGCAATTCGGCCCGCAGCGCCTTGACGCGCGCGGCGGCGTCGGCGCGGCCGGAGCGGTCCTCGAACGACTGGAAATGCGCTTCGAACATGGCTCGCAATCTAGAGCATGATCCGGAAAAAAGCCTGCCCCCGGACGTGATCCGGGGGTGGGAGCCGGTTTTCCGAAAAGATCATGAAAGAGTTAGAGCGTCGATTGCTTTAACGAGAAGCGATCGCGCTCTGGAAGGCTGGGCACCCGCCGGCAACGCGTGGCGACCCTCCCCCTTCAGGGGAGGGTGGAGGGATCAGCCTTCGCGTCAGGCGATTGACCTTCGCTGCAGCACGAGCGTGGTCCACCCCTCGAGCGTGATCCGGCGTTCCAGCGCAAAGCCGCGATAGGCCGCGAGCGCGGCGTTCGCCTGCGCCGGCAGGAGGCCGGAGAGGACGATGCGCGCGCCGGGCGCGGTGAGTGTGGCGAGCGGCGCCGCGATCCGCTGCAGCGGGCCGAGCAGGATATTGGCGAAGACGAGGTCGAACGGCGCGCGCCGGCGCACGCTCAAGGCGGCGACGCCGTCCGCTTTGGCGAACTCGATCAGCGGCCCAGCGCGGTTGAGCCGGGCATTGGCGCGCGAGACGCGCACTGCATCGGCGTCGATGTCGGTTGCGATGACGCGCCGGCGTAGCGCCCGCGCCGCGGCGATCGCCAGCACGCCGCTGCCGGTGCCGAGATCGAGAATCCGGATCCTCCTCCCCCGGAAAGGGGGAGGGCGGCGAGCATGAGCGAGCCGGGTGGGGGTCAGCGACTTGCACATCGCATCGAGCGCCATGAGGCAGCCGCGCGTGGTGCCGTGATGGCCGGTGCCGAAGGCGAGCGCCGCCTCGATCTCGATGCCGATGCGGTTGCCCGCCAGGCGGCCGCGGTCATGCGCGCCGTGGACGACGAAGCGGCCGGCGGCGACCGGTCTCAGTCCGGCGAGACTTTGCGCCACCCAGTCGGTCGCCGCGACATGGCCGAACTGCAGGGCGGCGGCCGCCTCGGGCCCGGCGGTGGCGTTGACGGCGGCGCGCACCGCATCTTCGTCGAGGGGTTTG
>JASHXX010000116.1 GCA_030043335.1 Xanthobacteraceae bacterium | reverse complement strand
ACGGTTCCTCATCGCGCATCAGGCCCGCCCCGGGCGAGGAGCCGTTCAACGCCCACACCTATTTCATGACCAACCCAAGCCTTTCCGGGCGGGGCAAGTCGCCGAAGGACGCGGTTCCCCGATTGCGTCATCGCGCGGAGCGGGCGTGAGCGACTGCTGGCCTCGCCACCAACTGCGCCGCGCTGATTTCGAGCGATGAGGCGCGCCAAGATCGTCGCCAACGGACGTCTCGACCACGGTCCGCCGGTCGCGGTCGTCGACATCGGCTCGAACTCGGTTCGGCTCGTGGTCTATGAGGGCCTTACCCGGGCGCCGACGGCGCTGTTCAACGAAAAGGCGCTGTGCGGCCTCGGCCGCGAGGTTCAGTCGACCGGATTGCTCGCGGGCGACGCCGTCGAGCAGGCGCTTGCCGCACTCAAGCGGTACCGGGCTCTGTGCACCACCATGGGGGTCAAGAATATCCTGGCGATCGCGACCGCCGCCTGTCGCGACGCCAAGAACGGCCACCGCTTCATCTCGCTCGCCGAACGGATCATCAAGGTCGACATCGACGTGCTCTCGGGCGCGCGCGAGGCCGAGTTGACCGCGCTCGGCGTGATCTCGGGGGTGCATCAGGCGGACGGCGTGGTCGGCGATCTCGGCGGCGGCTCGCTCGAGCTGATCGACGTCCACGGCACCCGCGCACGTCACGGCGTCACCCGGCCGCTCGGCGGCCTCGCGCTCGCCGACCTCTCGGCCAAATCGCTGAAGAAGGCCGAGAAGTTCGTGAAGAAGACGCTCGGCGGCCTGCCGATGCTGAAAGCCTGCGAGGACCGCAATTTCTACGCCGTCGGCGGCACCTGGCGGGCGCTGGCGCGGCTGCACATGTGGCAGACCGGCTATCCGCTGCACGTCATGCACGGCTACGCCATAGCGGCAGACGAGGCGCTTGAATTCGCCCGCCTGGTCCACCGCGTCGATGTCGAGACGCTCTCCAACATCGAGGTCGTGGCCAATGCGCGGCGGCCCTTGCTCGGCTACGCGGCCCTGGTGATGGAATATGCGCTGCGCATCGGCCGGCCGCGCCAGGTGGTGTTCTCGGCGCTCGGCGTACGCGAAGGCCTGCTCTATTCGCTGCTCAAACAAAAGGACAAGGAAAAGGACGCGCTGATCGAAGCCGCGCGCGGGCTCAACCGCCTGCGCTCGCGCTCGCCGCGCCACGGCGAGGAGCTGATCGGCTGGACCGACCGATTCATGCGCTACTCGGGGCTCGAGGAAACCGCCGATGAGCGCCGGCTCCGTCACGCGGCGTGCCTGCTTGCCGATATCGGCTGGCGCGCGCACCCCGACTACCGCGGCGAGCAATCGCTCAACATCATCGCCCATGGCGGCTTCACGGCGATCGATCATCCGGGCCGTGCCTACCTCGCGCTCGCCGTGTTTTACCGCCATGTCGGGCCGGTCATCGACGACGAGCTCTCGCCGCGGCTGCGCGAGCTTGCCTCGACGCGCATGCTCGACCGCGCTCGCGTTCTCGGCGCGGCGCTGCGCCTTGCTCACGTCGTCTCCGCCGCGATGCCGGGCGTGCTGCCCAAAACGCCGCTTGCGGTCGAGCGGCACCGGCTGGCGCTGCGGCTTCCCGGCGAATTCGCGGCACTCGGCGGCGAACGAGTCATGAGCCGGCTGCGCTCGCTCGCTCGCCTGATCGGCCGCGAGCCGGTGATGCTGATGGGCTAGCGCATCCGGGAGTGTGGAAACCGGATTTCCGGAGCGATTTTGCTCAGCTATTCAGCCTGCTGCTCGCGCGGCACCGCCGCGACCTTGCCCCCTTCGATCGCGAGCGCGAGATCGCCGTGCTTGAGCGCCAGCGCCTTGTCGCCGAACAGCTCGCGCCGCCAGCCGGAGAGCGCCGGCACCTTGGCCGCATCGTCGGCGGCGATGCGCTCGAGGTCGTCGACCGTGGCGATCACCTTGGCGGCGACGTGGTGCCGCTCCGAGATCATTCGTAGCAGGACCTTGAGCAGCTCGACGACTGCCGCTCCGTTCGCGGAGGACTGCACGCGCGCGGGGCGCGGCAGCGTTTTGGGATCGCGAGCGAGCCCGCGCTCGACTGCGGCGATGATCGCTTCGCCCCAGCGGGAGCGCTCAAAGCCCTTGGCCAGCGAGCGCAAATTGGCGAGCCGCTCCAGGGTTGTGGGCGCCTGCACCGCGATGTCGGCGATCACCTCATCCTTGAGCACGCGGGAGCGCGGCACATCGCGCGCTTGCGCCTCGCGCTCGCGCCAGGCCGCGACCTCGATCAGCACGGCGAGCTCCTTCGGCTTGCGCACGCGCGTCTTCAGGCGCTGCCAGGCGTTCTCCGGCTCCATACGGTAGGTGTCGGGCGAGGTCAGCACCCGCATCTCCGCCTCGACCCAGTCGGCGCGCCCGCGCCGCTCGAGATCGGCGAGGAGCGCGAGGTAGACGTCGCGTAGATGGGTCACGTCGGAGATCGCATAGGCGATTTGTGCATCGGCGAGTGGCCGGCGCGTCCAGTCGGTGAAGCGGTGCGACTTGTCGAGCGAATCCCCGGTGATGCGCTGCACCAGTTGATCGTAGGAGATGGAATCGCCGTAGCCGAGCACCATCGCGGCGACCTGGGTGTCGAAGATCGGATGCGGGATGAGCTTGGCGCCGTGCCAGACGATTTCGATGTCCTGCCGTGCCGCGTGAAAGACCTTCATCACCGTCTCGTTGGCGAGCAGCGCATAGAACGGCGCGAGATCGATGCCGGGCGCGAGCGCGTCGATCACCGCCGCCTCATCCGGCGAGGCCATCTGCGCGACGCACAGGAGCGGATAGTACGTGGTCTCGCGCAGGAATTCGGTATCGACGGTGACGAAAGGGTGGGCCGCCATCCGCCGGCACGCGGCGGCAAGTTCCGACGTTGTCGTGATTGGATGCATCGCCGATGTGATAGCTGAAACAGCAGGCATTGTCGCGCGATCGCCTCAGCCGCGCACCCGGCCCATGAGGATGAACTCCCAGGGGCTCGGCATGGGGCCGACCGGCACTTCGATCAGCGTAGGGGTGTCGCGATGGGCAAGAGCGCGGCGCAGCGCCGTTTGCAACTGGCGCGGGCTCTTTACACGGAAAGCCTCGGCGCCGAAGCTTTTGGCGAAGGCGACGAAATCGGGATTGGCGAGATCGCTCGCGATCAGCCGGTTGCCGAAGCGCTCCTCCTGGATGCGCTGCACATTGCCGAAGGCGCCGTCGTTGAACAGCACGGTGGTTAGCGGAATGCGGTGGCGCATCGCGGTCGCAAGCTCGCTCGCGGTGAACAGGAAGCCGCCGTCGCCGGTGATCGACACGACCGGCAAGTCGCGCCGCGCATTCTGGACGCCGAGCGCGGTGGCGAAGCCGAAGCCGAGATTGTCCTGATAGCCGGGCGAGAGATAAGTGCGCGGCCGATAGACCGGAAAGGCGAGGCGCGAGACAAAGCCGACCTGCGTCACCTCATCGACGAAGATGCCGTCCTCCGGCAGTTCGGCGCGGATCGCGGCCAGGAACGCGAGTTGTGGCGCGAGCTTGGTCAGCCGCCCGTTCATGCGAGCGTGGCGCTCGCGCATCTCCTCGGTACGCGACGGCCGCCGCTGATTTTGCGCCGGCACGACATCGAGCAGACGGCGCAGGACCGGTTTGGCCGAGCCGATGAGCGCGACGGCGGGCCTCGCGAATCGCGCCGGCTCCTGCGGATCGGCGTCGATGCGAATGATCGCGAGATCGCCGTCGATGCCCCAATGCAGGAGGGGCATGTGCAGGTGCGTGCCGACCGCCAGCACCACGTCGGCCTCGGCCCACAGATCGCGGCCGATCGGCAGGTTGACGGAGAGCGGGTCGCGATCAGCGAGGACGCCGCGGCCGCGGCGATAGGAGAGGACCGGAGCCTGCAGGAGATGCGCAAGCCGCGTCACCTCGGCGGAGGCGTCCTGGGCGCCGCCGCCGGCGATGATCAGCGGGCGCTTGGCGACGCCGAGGCGCCGCGCCGCCGCCTTGATCGCATCGTCGTCGATCGGCGGATCCGCGACGGGAAGCGGCGCCTGAGGCGCGAGCGTGCCCGAACGCCCCCAGACGTCGATCGCACATTCGAGCGCCGCCGGGCCAGGCCGGCCGGTGAACATCGCGTGCATTGCCTCGGCAACGAGGCGCGGAGCCTCTTGCGGCGCGCCGATGCGCGCCGACCAGTCGACCAGCCGGGCGATGATGCCTGCTTGATCGCGAATCTCGTGGAGGTGGGCGAGACCGCGGCCGATGGCGTGCGCCGGAATTTGCCCGATGAGCGCGAGCACCGGGGCATTCATGCCGTAAGCGGTGAGGAGCGCCGCCGCGGAGTTCAACAGGCCGGGGCCGGGGACGACGCAATAGGCCTGCGGCTTTGCGGTCGCAAGCGCTGCGCCGAGCGCCATGTAGGCCGCGCCTTGCTCGTGCCGGGTATGGACGACGCGAATCCTGGCGGCGTTTCGGGCCAGCGCGTCGAAAAAATCGTCGTTATGGATGCCCGGCAATACGTAAATCGTATCGAGCCCATGGGTCAGGAGGGCATGGACGACGGCCTCGCCCGTCGTCATCGTCGTGCGCTCGTCCGTCCCGGTTCGTCGTGCCTTCGCCATGCGCGCGCTATCGTTGCGGCACCACGCGGCGCCCGGTCAAGCGCGGCAATGACAGCCGACGACGATTTCCCGAAGCAGACGCACGGCCAGCACTCGCCTTGACAAAGGCATGTCCGGCATGCGCTTTCCGCGTTCCGGTCGAATGGGTTCGAACCAAAGATTGCAGCAAAACGATGCACCGTTATCGCAGCCATAACTGCGGCGCGCTTCGCGCCGGCGACATCGGCGCCGAGGTGCGGCTGTCCGGCTGGTGCCATCGCATCCGCGATCATGGCGGCGTCCTGTTCATCGATCTGCGCGATCATTATGGGCTCACGCAGGTGGTGGCCGATCCCGATAGTCCGGCTTTCAAGGTGGCGGAGACGTTGCGCTCGGAGTGGGTGGTGCGGGCCGATGGCAGGGTGCGCGCCCGGCCCGAGGGCACCGCGAACCCGGAACTGCCGACCGGCGCGGTCGAGGTCTATGTCCGCGAGATCGAGGTCCTGGGGCGGGCCGCCGAATTGCCGATGCCGGTGTTCGGCGAGCAGGAATATCCAGAGGAAACAAGGCTCAAATACCGTTTCCTCGACCTGCGTCGCGAGCACTTGCACCAAAATATCATGACGCGCGGCGCCGTCATCGATTCGCTCAGACGACGGATGAAGGAACAGGGCTTCTTTGAATTCCAGACGCCGATTCTGACCGCCTCGTCGCCCGAAGGCGCGCGCGACTATCTCGTGCCCTCGCGCCTGCATCCGGGAAAGTTCTACGCGCTGCCGCAGGCGCCGCAGCAGTTCAAGCAGCTGATCATGATCTCGGGCTTCGATCGCTACTTCCAGATCGCGCCGTGCTTTCGCGACGAGGACGCGCGCGCCGACCGCTCGCCGGGCGAGTTCTATCAGCTCGACATCGAGATGAGCTTCGTGACGCAGGACGATGTCTTCGCCGCGGTCGAGCCGCTGCTGCGCGGCGTGTTCGAGGAATTTGCCCACGGCAAGCCGGTGACGCCGACCTTCCCGCGCATTCCCTATGGCGAGGCGCTCGCCAAATACGGCACCGACAAGCCGGACCTGCGCAACCCGATCGTCATGCAGGACGTCTCCGAGATCTTCCACGGCTCGGGCTTCAAGGTCTTCGCCCGTATCCTCGAAGCAAGCGCCAGGGCGCAAGTGTGGGCGATCCCGGCGCCGCGCGGCGGCTCGCGCGCCTTCTGCGACCGGATGAATTCCTGGGCGCAAGGCGAAGGTCAGCCCGGATTGGGGTACATACTTTTCGCGCTCGACAATGGCGCGGTCGCCGGCCGCGGCCCAATCGCCGGCAATCTTGGGCCGGAGCGAACTGCACAGTTGCGATCCAAGCTCGGCCTGAGCGACGGCGATGCGGTGTTCTTCGTCGCCGGCGAGCCGCGGACTTTTTACAAGTTCGCCGGCTCGGCGCGCACCAAGATTGCCGAGGAATTGGGGCTCATCGAAAAAGACCGATTCGAGTTCTGCTGGATCGTCGATTTTCCCATGTACGAGTGGAACGAGGAGGAAAAGAAAATCGATTTTTCCCACAATCCGTTCTCGATGCCGAATTTGCCCGCCGAAGAGTTTCTCAAGCTCGACGCCGGCGATCGTGAGCGGATTATTGGACTCAAGGCCGTCCAGTACGACATCGTCTGCAATGGCGTCGAGCTCTCGTCCGGCGCGATCCGCAATCATCGCCCCGACGTGATGAAAAAGGCTTTCGCCATCGCCGGCTATGACGAGGCCGCGCTGGAGCAGAAATTCGCCGGCATGCTGCACGCGCTCTCGCTCGGAGCGCCGCCGCATGGCGGCATTGCGCCCGGGATCGACCGGATCGTGATGCTGCTTTGCGGGGAGGAAAATCTGCGCGAAGTGGTGCTGTTCCCGATGAACCAGCGCGCCGAAGATCTGATGATGGGCGCGCCGTCGGAGCCGAGCGCCAAGCAATTGCGCGAGCTCCACATCC
>JASHXX010000115.1 GCA_030043335.1 Xanthobacteraceae bacterium | reverse complement strand
TTGCGTCAAGCGTCCTTGGTCATTGCGGCTCCCGGCGAGGAGCCCACAAAACCCCGGATGCCGCCTCGCGCCGGCAACGCCGCGCCGTTCAGGCACGCAGCGTCCCTTCGAGTTCGTTCTCGGCCCATTTGATCACGTCGTCGAGCTTCTCACCGCCCTGCGTGAACTTGGCGACCATGACGGTGTTGATCGCCTGGTTGTAGATCTGCGCGCCGACTTCGGCGCGCGCCGGGGCGCCGGCAATCGAGGTCTGCTCGTCGGCGCGCGGCGGATAGCCGTAGACCGTGCCGACCGGCGGCCCGACCGTCTTCCAGACGTCGAAATCGTACATGCTCTTGAACGCCGGCAGGTCGTAGCCGAAAGATGCCTCCACCAGTTTGGCGACCGCCGGTTTCTGCGAAAGATAGAGCAACAGCTCCTTGGCGGACGTTTTGTTCTTGGAGAAGTTCCACAGGCCGTAGAATTGCGGCAGCTGGCCGACGAATCGGCCGTTGGGGCCGCGCGGCATCGGGTGTGTCCAGCAATTCTCCGCCACCTTTGGATTGTCGCGCTTGGCGACCGCCCACGCGCTCGGCGGGTTCATGATGCCCGCCCCTTTGCCGGAGATGAGCCAGCGGTTGTTGCCGGCATCGTCCCAGGCGTAGACCTCCGGCGGGTTCGCCGCCATCAGCTTCTTGAGGAATTCCAGCGCCGCGCGCGTCGCCTCGGAGTCGATCTTGATCTTGTCCTTGGCGTCGATCATGACCACGCCGTAGGCGTTGAACAGCGCGCCGACCCAGTCGACCGAGTCGCTGGTCTGGCCCATCGGCAGCCCGACCGGATAGCCGGCCTTGAACAGCTTTTCCGCTGCGGCGAGATAGGCGTCCCAGGTCCACGCCTCGACCTTCGCCTTGTCCCATCTCGATTCGTCGGCGGGAAAGAATCGCGCAGGTCGACGCCGGCATGTTCCTGGTAGAGGTCGAAACGCGAGCAGCACGGCTTCACCTGGCTGCCTCTGGTCGCCGATAATCCGCGCCACGTCCCTTTGAGCTTGGCGAGATATTCAAACACCGGGCTGATCGCGCCGTACTGCTTGATGAGCTCGGCGGCGACGTCGTCGAGCGGCTCGAGCATCTCGGCGTGCACGCGAATGTTCCAGTCGCGGTGCGACATGATGTCGTGGCCGGTGCCGGCTTGCGCCTCCGCCGCCGCCGTCAGCTTGTCCTTCTCGCCCTGCGAGGTGATGTAATCGATCCTGACCTCGACGTTGTTCTTGGCGCTCCATTCATTGCACAGCGCGGTCAGCGCATTGTTGGCCCCGGGCACCCAATGGTCCCAGACGCCGAGCGACAAGGTTCCGGCGGCGTAGCTGTCCTTGACGTAAGGCGCGGCGAGCGCGGCCACCGAGCCGAGCGCGGCCGACTTGAGAACGCTGCGGCGGCTGGTGGGTACACGCGCGAAGCCTCGACGAGTCATCGTCTCCTCCCAGCTTGGCCCCGTTTTTTCTGTCTTGTGTTTGCTGAGCATACTCTCATCGCCGCAAAGCGGCTAGTGGGCGCGGGCTTCGGGTCGCGCGCCTGCGCCACTTTGCGCGGTCTGGTCGGTCGTGACGCTCGCTGCCATAGGGGTGGCCCATTTGAACGCCTTGGTGCAGGCTTGGCGATGCGCTGGCCGTCAGCCGCCGCGCTTCATCAGTGCCGTCGGGACGGTGCTTTTTCTCAATGGCGCCGGCGACGCTTCGATCTCCGCCGGCGCGTGGCAGGAACGCGTACCCATTCGTATTCAAGGTACGAGCGGCGCCGTCTCCGCGTATGGTCGGCGAAAACCATGCACGGGAGATTGCCGAAAGCATCCGCGATTTCCTGAAGTGACGGTCTCGAAACGCCGCCGCGCACCGAGAGATGACGATCCTACTCGCCACGCGTAAGGCAACCGCTCTCTAGAGCCGCTGGAACACGTGACATGCAGCGCATCGGGTGGCGAATAATCTCGTGAGCCGCGCCCGATCGGGCTATCTCCTAGTGAACTACGATCGCCTCGGACTGCGCATGGAGACCTGGGAGGAATGGGTCGCCGAGCAGGAGGGCCGTTCTCGTCCGCAGGCCAAACAATATCGGCACCATAGGAAAGTCTTTTCCAGGAGAACGCAAATGGTCCACGTTAAATGGGCTCTGGCCGCGCTCCTGATTGCGAGTGTCGGCATCCCCGCCGCAGGATGGGCGCAGACCAGCCCGTACGCCAAGCGGCATCCGCCCAGTGCCGCAATGGCGCGAAGAGAGGCGGCGTGCAAGCAGCAAGCCAATGCGCAAAATCTGCATTTCGAGGCGCGCCTCAATTTCTTGAACGATTGCATGCGCCACAAATAGCGAAGGCGCGGCGCAACTGCGCTCCGGGATCGGAGATCGTCGCTCGCGCGCGCAGTCCGCTCATCGCACCTCGCGGACCTGCCGAGCGCATTGCCGCATTGACGGCTGAAACGCTGTGTCGGCTGGACCGTTCCGGAGGGCATTGTTACGCTGTGTGCTCCGTAGGTCAGGTTGTGAGGCTCTTCGATGTTCAGGCCTTACCCGCTCGCGTCCCTGCTCCTCGTTATCATTGCCAGCCCACTCGCAGCTCAGCAGCCGATGAACGAACAGCGCGACGCCATCCGCTCAGCGTGTCGCGCCGATTTCGTCGCGAATTGCTCCGGGGTGCAACCCGGCACCAAGGAGGCGTTGGAGTGCTTGCTCCGCTCTGACGCAAAACTGTCGGCCCACTGCAAGACGGCCCTGAGTGCGATTGCCGCGAAGCCGGCCGGGGCGGTCGCCGGGTCGCCCGGCGCCACCGATCTATCCCAAGGGGCGGCGGAAAATCCGCCGTCGGAGGCGCCTAAAGCGCCGCCGGCGGAAGCGAAGGAAGATCAGATGAGTGCAGTCCGGCAGGCCTGCACCCTGAACGACTTCATCGCCCACTGTTCCTGGATTCAGCCGAGCAGCCCGGAGGTCTTGCTCTGCCTTCGGGCCAACCTCGCCAGCCTTTCAGCTCCTTGCCAGGCGGCCCTGCAGTCGGCGCCAGCCGCGCCAAATCCTGCGGCCGCCGAAACGCAACCGGCGGAATCAGCGCCGGTTGCGCCTACCGCACCGGCCAAAAAGCCGCCAGCGGCCGCGCCTGCCGCCGCTGCAGCGCCGCCGGCGCCAGCCGCGAACGAAGCCGGCGGGCCCAGCGCCGAAGAACGCAACGCCATTCGCGCCGCGTGCCGCTCTGATTTCATGTCGCGCTGTCACGGCATCAAGCCGGGCGGCGCGGAGGCGCTGCAATGTTTGCAGCGCAACGCGGAACAGCTTTCGCCACGATGCCGCAGCGCCGTCGCGGCGATCGGCAAAGGCGCTCCTGCCGCGGGGGCAAACGAGGGTCCGGCGGCCGCGCCGGCTGCGGCACCGGCGGCTGCTCCGATCGGACCGATGCCGGAAATGCGCCCCCGGGAGGCATTCGCGATTTTGCGGATCTGCAGCGAGGATGAGCGCAGATTGTGTGGCGGCGTTCCGCCCGGCGGCGGCCGCATCATCGCCTGTCTCGCGGAGAATGCCGCGAGCCTGTCGCCCGGCTGTCGTGCGGCGCTGAGCGCGGCGCGCAGGTAACCTCGAGAGCGATCCGTCGGCGACGCGATTGCTCGCAGGCAGTCGGGGCGAACTCGCTCGATGCGCCGAGGCCGCGCGGCCGCCTTGGCGTTCCCGGCTTCGCGATCTCACGCCGGTTCGATCAGCGTCTGGTCCAACGCAACGCCCGTCCCGCCTTTGCTCTGTGCGAGACGGTCGCGAATCCAGGTCCAGAGCGCCTCGATCTCCTGTGCCGACTTGCCTTCGCTGGCGTATTCGGTGACACCAAGGCCCGCCGCCATCGCATCCTGAAAATCGATACGTGACGCCAGCGGCGGGGCCATGATTCCAAGGCGCTCCAAGCCCGATGCAGCCTGGTCCGCGCGCGAGTTGCGGCGGACCGGCGGGCACTGATTGAGGACGAATGCAGCGCTGCGCTTGGCCATAAACAAAGATCGAAAGGTCGCCGCGGTAGACTCGACGTCCAGGCATGTAGGGCGAGCGGGCAAAAGGCTGAGATCCGCCGCCTCGGCCACCAATCCGGCCGTTCGCCGATCATTGCCGTCAGTATCGAAAATCGCGAGGGTAAAGCCGGCATCGGCAATGCCCTCGACAATTGCGCCGATCCACGGCAGGCGCTCGAGCTCAAGCGGCTCGACGGTAACTTTGCTGCGCACGTCGGTGTCCTTGCGACGCTCGCCCCAACGCACCAGCGATGCCTGCAGATCAAGGTCGAACGCAATCACCCTTTCGCCCGCTCCAGCTGCTGCCACAGCGACCGATGCCGCGAGAGTCGTTTTCCCC